>JACRBM010000094.1 GCA_016219275.1 Chloroflexota bacterium | reverse complement strand
TCTCCCCTTCCCTCGAAGGGAAGGGGACGGGGGTTAGGTCGCAAACACCCTGTGCAACAGCGTTTGAAACAAATGCTCCGCCTGCCGTTCCGCTTCCCGTTGTTGCGCGCGCAGACCGACCTCTCCCCAACCCTCCCCTAAAAGGAGAGGGAGACCGACCTCTCCCCAACCCTCTCCTTAAAGGAGAGGGAGCGTACGTCACCCCTTCCCTCGAAGGGAAGGGGACGGGGGTTAGGTCGCAAACGCCCTGTGCAACAACGTTTGAAACAAATGCTCCGCCTGCCGTTCCGCTTCCCGTTGTTGCGCGCGCAGACCGACCTCTCCCCAACCCTCTCCTTAAAGGAGAGGGAGAACGACCTCTCCCCTACCCTCTCCTAAAAGGAGAGGGAGCGTACGTCACCCATTCCCTTCCAGGGAAGGGGCTGGGGGTTAGGTTATCCTCGTGCGACAAGTTTCAGTGATTTGCTCAAGCACATTCCGTAAGTTGTACTCGATTTCCTCATTCTTGAAACGCAATATGAATAACCCACGCGCTTTTAATTCGCTTTCGCGTTCCGCATCACGCTCAATTTGTTGCGCGTGAATTTTGCCATCTACTTCAACAACGAGACTTGCCGCGTGACAATAAAAATCCACGATGTACTTGCCGACGATTTGTTGGCGGCGAAAATGAAAACCGTTCAAACGATTGGCGCGCAGATTTTGCCACAGGATTTTTTCTGCATCTGTCATTTCGCGGCGAAGTCGTCGTGCGGTATCGTACATCGTCTCGCCGATTATCTGGTTGGTGACGATTCCTTTGATTGGCATATCTACCTCTCCCCTACCCTCTCCTTAAAGGAGAGGGAGCGTACGTCACCCCTTCCCTCGAAGGGAAGGGGACGGGGGTTAGGTCGCAAACACCCTGTGCAACAGCGTTTGAAACAAATGCTCCGCCTGCCGTTCCGCTTCCCGTTGTTGTGCGCGCAGACCGACCTCCCCGACCCTCTCCTTTTAGGAGAGGGAGTAACTCTCCCCTTCCCTTCCAGGGAAGGGGACGGGGGTTAGGTCGCAAACACCCTGTGCAACAGCGTCTGAAACAAATGCTCCGCCTGCCGTTCCGCTTCCCGTTGTTGCGCGCAGACGTTCATACTGCTGGACGACGAACGCGATAATTATCCTGCCTGCAATCCCTTCAGCAACTTGTCAAATGCCTTGTCGTACTTGACCGCGTACTTGTCTCAGCCACTGAAATCACCGACGACTTTGCGGAGCACATCCACTTTCCGCTCGTGTTCCCATCTGCTAAATAGGTGGGCGAGAAGGCATTGCAAATTCCTGTAATTGTATCAACTTGGGAATACAAACGCTCGCCCTGGTATATGACCAGAGCGGGCGAGCACACGCACCCAACATCGCCGCCGGTGGTTCACGCACCGTATGGCTTGCATCAAGCGCAGACAAATTCGTGTCTGTGTTTGAATTATACTCCGCGACGCGATAAAACAAAAACTGACTCGATTCCTCAAGTCAGTTTGTAGTGCCCCCATGGAGATTCGAACTCCAGTCTTGGCCTTGAAAGGGCCACGTCCTAGTCCCCTAGACGATGGGGGCATTGATTGCGAAACGCATTTTACGCATTGCGTATGATTTGTCAAATGATGCCCACGCGCACGCGATAACTGAAATACCACGGCGATGGCGCATCGCCCAATAATTCTTGTGCACGCGCACGAAATTCCGGCACGCCGATTTCCGCTTCCGTCATCCCGCGCTTGAGCAAGGTCGCCACTCCGCCCTGACTCAACGCGAGTCCGACCAGTCGCTCGGCATTCCCCAGCTCGATGTGATGCACGACCAGTTCTTTGACGAATCGAAACTTGTCACTAGCTTGCATCCGAGCGAGATGCTCCGATTTATTCCACTGCTTGACGCCGCGATAAAATCCGCGTGCCGCGCCGATTTCTTCCGCGCGCGTGTCAAACTCGTCGTACAATTTTTCCGCCTTCCAATTCAACGTGGGGGGCCAATCGGCATCGTACGCGGCGAACACACCGCCCGGTCGCAGAATGCGTGCGATTTCTGTGAATGTCGTCGGCGGATCCATCCAGTGGAGGGATTGCGACGCGGTCGCAATCTCCGCGCACGCGTCCGGCAAACCGGTCTCGTGCGAATAACCGCGCTGAAAACGTACGTTTGCCAATCCCGTCGCGCGCGCTTTAGATTGGCGACGCATATCGTCGCTCGGCTCGACGCCGATTATCTGCTCCGCGCGATCAACCCACACGCGCGTCGAAAGCCCGGTACCGCTCCCCAAATCCACGACTAGGCGCGGTCGTTCGACCTGTGCGAGCTGTGTCAGAATATCGAGCAGGATCGCGGGCGGTTGTGGACGATATTTGTCGTACGTATCGGCGAAACCATTAAAACGTTCGACGTTGGCAACAAGGTTGGTTGTCATGTTCTAATTCCCGATTTCTAAACCGGCGGCCATGGTACGGCGGGCCAATCTTCGGGCGGTTGAGGATAGATACCCTTTTCGATCAACTCAGTAATGCGTTGACGCAACGCGCGCATTTCGCGATTGGAAAGCAATTCGCTTAACGCATTCGTCAATGGCTCGCCGCGCGCGAGACGCGAGAGCAACGTGCGTAGATCGTCGAGCGCGGCTGCCGGCACCGGTTGATCCACGAAATCCCAGATCACTGTACGGAGTTTGGGATATTCGTGAAACGTGACACCGTGATCAATACACCAAATCTTGTCATCTTCGCCAAGCAACACGTGACCACCTTTGCGGTCAGTGTTGTTCACAATCGCGTCGAACGCGGCGATGCGTTTCATTTCCTCGCGATGCGCTTGCCGCAAAGTGAAAAATTGTTGACCGTCCACAAACGGGATGAACATCTGCACCATCCCGAACCCGTGCGGTCCATCACGCAAAACGGTCGGCGGCACATTGGGCCAGCCAAGCGCCTGGCTGACCAGATACGCGGCGTACTCGCGATTCGCCAACGAGCCGGTCGGAAAATCCCAGAGTGGGCGTTCGCCATTGCATGGTTTGTAGATCACGTTGAGTTCGCGCGCCCCCGCGTGAATCGTCGCGAGAAACGTATAGTTGGAACCCCACGGCACCAAGCCGTCGAGTTCGATCTTGCCGCGCGCAAGTAGTTCGCGGGTCGCGTCGTTCGCGTTCATCGTGCCCATGTGTTCTAGGTAAGCGTTGCCTTTTCGCCGTGACCGTTGCGCTTGGGACAAAAATGCCCTTCGGGATCAATCGGTCTGCCGCACAAGACACAAATCGGACGCCCGCCCGCGACGATGCCGGCGGCGTGCCGCGCGAGCGCGCGCATCTGTTCGCGCGTCGCCCAGAACCGCACCACGTTAACCGTTTCGGAATTTTCTTCTTCGGGCAATTCGTACGCGAGCAACACCAACAAATTATTTTCCGCGTCGTAACCCAGACCCAGCTGACCGATGCGAAACAACGGCTCCATCGGTTGCGACAGTTCCATCTGCAATGCGGTCACCTCGACCGATTTCGTGCCGGCTTCCAATCGTTCGAGCAATTCGTCAATGCCGCGCGATAACGCGGCAAGTTGTTCCTTTTCCGCGACCAGCGTAACAATCGTCGCCGCTTGCCGACCTTGCAAATAAAATGTGCGCTTGCCGGGCTTGCCAATCACACCCGCTGTGATATGCGTTACTGGGTTCAAATCATAGAGGATGTTTGGCTCCGCCATCTTTTTTTCCTTTCGCTCATCTTTGGATTCATCCTTTTTCGCCGGTTCAGGTTTGAATGCCGGCAGTTTCGTGCTATCGTTCATGCGGAATAGCGTCGCGCCGTTCTCGCCGAAAAATAACACCGTCACCGATGCCGGCGAAATCACGAGACGCTGAAAATCATTCAGATTCATTTTCAAATAGTGCGCGAGCGCGGCTTTGATCGGATCGGCGTGCGAAACGACCGCGACGATTTCGCGCGGATGCGCGGCGACAATGCGATCTATCGCCGCGACCATGCGCGTTTGCATATCTACCATCCGCTCGCCGTTAGGAAATTGAAACGTCGCCGGCACGGATTGAATCTGCTTCCACAATTCCGTGTCTTGGAGTTCCTTGATCGTCTTGCCGGTCCAATCGCCGATATTCACTTCGCCGAGTTCATCGCGAATCTGCGCGTGAAGATGCTGGCACGCCGCGACCGCATTCGCGGTATCGCGCGCGCGTTCGAGCGGGCTGGAGTAGATCGCGTTGATCGGAATGTGATTGACGCGCCGCGCGAGATCGTCCGCCTCGCGCTGTCCTTGCGCGTTGAGATGCACACCAGGCGTCAAACCGGCGAGTCTGCCATCTTTCACATAGTCGTTGCTTGCGTGCCGAATCAATAGTAGTATGGTCATGTCTGGAATTTGGATGTTGGAAATTGGAAGTTGGAAGTTGGAGACGAGAGGTTGGAACAATCCAATTTCCAATTTCTAACTTCTATCTTCTAACTTTCAACATCCAACCTATATCACTGCACTTGCCACGCGGTCAAATCGTCGAGCGTTTTCTTGTCGTCCGCACTCAAGCGCCAACCGACCGCGCCAAGTGAATCGCGCAGTTGGGTGGTCGTGTTCGCACCGATGATCGGACTCGTCACGGTCGGATTCGCCAGAATCCAGGCAATCGCGATCTGCGCGAGATTCTTGCCATGCTTTCTCGCGAGTTGGTCCATCGCATCGAGCAGTTGCATATTGCGATCGTCGTTGATAAAGCGCGCCATCCGAATGAGGGGTGAAGGATGAATTCATCCTTCATCCTTCATCCTTCCGGCTTCTCTAAGCATCTCGCCAAACTCGCTCAACATCATCGCGGTCGCGCCCCAGACCTTGTGTCCGTTGATCAGAAAGAACGGCACCGTAACCTCGATGTCCCGAATCGTCCATGGCTCCTCGACAATGTTCTGCGCGTCCACGATCAATTCGAGCGGCGTATCAATCACTTCGACGACTTCGTGTTGCGATGCAGACACGTCGGGTCGCGCCGGCGTGAACGCGACAAACGGCGTGATGCGAAATCCGCTGATCGGCACCCACAACGGCGTTAGCGCGCCGCCCAGAATCTCGATGTGAGCGAACGCGATGCCAAGTTCCTCGGATGTTTCGCGCACCGCCGTTTGTTCGAGCGTCTCGCCCGGTTCTTGCGCGCCGCCGGGCAACGCGATTTGTCCTTTGTGAGTTTCGACCGTGTTGGTGCGTCGCGTCAAGAAGAAATGCAAATCGTCATTATGCGGAAAGAGCAGAATCAAAACGCCCGCCTCTTTCGGTTTGATTTCCGGCGGAAGCGGGAAGCGGTCGCCTACCCGCGGGCGCGGCGACAAGCGTACTTGGGCGCGGCGTCCCGGTCGGGCAAGTGCGAGCGCGCGCCGCACATCGTTCAAAGTCACGGGCGCATTTTATTCCAAACGAGAAGAGTGGTCAAGCGGGTCTTGACGTTGTTCCGGTTACAGATTAGAATGCGATTGAAAACAGCACCACCCATGCCCGCCAGCGAGTGAACCATGAGTGTAAATCCATTTCAGCGCGCCGAAGACGAATATTTTCGTTTGAAAGGACAACTTGCGACCGGGCGCATCACGCAGGAACAATTCGATGCCGCGGTCAAAGAGCTGCTAATCCAAGACGCGCAAAAACGCTATTGGATGCTCGGACCCGACAGCGGCAAGTGGTACGTCCATGACGGTACGACCTGGGTCGAAGCGCAACTGCCCGCCTCCGGTTCAAGCGCGATCAAACAACCTAGCCCAGAAACGTCAGTCGCTAAATCACCTCGACGTCGTATATATCCGCTTTTGATAATCACCTGTATCGCGTTGCTGTGCGGGTTGGTCGCAGTCGGTGGGCTGCTGTTCGCGTCGAGACAGGGACTCGTCAATCTCGCGATGTTCAACGCACCGACGCCAACTCGCCTCGCGCCGACCCTGCCTAGCCCACTTCCAACGCTCGCACCGCAACCAACTTTCATCGCGGTCTCGCCATCGCCGACCGTGTTTGCGCCAACCGCGCCCGTTGCCGTTACGCCGACGCAATCAACCCAGGTTGCGCCGGCACAACCGACCCAGGTTGCGCCAACACCGGGACCAACCCTGCAACCGTCCACGCAAACCCCCGCTCCACTAAAGCGGCTCGATTTATTTCCAGGGTTTAGCGGCTCGGATGGAGTGAACGTGATTGATGCCGCGACGAATGCAACATTTTTGGTGTACGGACAACCAGGGGTCGCCTCGGCGGCGTGGTCACCCGATGGAAAGAAACTGTTGGTCTCGTCCTCCGCGCCGCAGCAGGGGAATTTTTACAGACGGGTGTTACGCACCGTGAATGCGGATGGAAGCAACATCACGGACATTCACATGGTGATGTGTGACACATTCAAAGCCGGTTGTAGTTCGTGGGGACCGTTCGAAGCCCTATGGTCGCCGGATGGAAAAAAGATTCTCGCGCGCGAACTCGTCGAGCAGAGTGGTCTGGTTCTACGCAACGCGTCCGACGGTCAAGCGCCCCAGAGTTTGCCAAGCAGTCCACTCGAACAGACGCGCACATCCGCGACCGATATTCCGCGATTCTGGTCGGTGGATGGACAATGGGTCATCGCGATTTCGACTGAATCCGGCAACGCCGCATATGCGCTCGAGGTCAACGGAAAACGGCGCGTGCCGGTATCTACGCTCGGAAAAATCCAGGTTTACGATCAGCGATTTTATCCGTGGAAAGTGATGGACGCGCCCATCAATTGCAAGTCGTTCGAGTACTTTAACTGTCCTTGAGCAGGAGTGAATACCCCCACCCCGACCCTCCCCCATTCGGCAAACTGCGCCGAACAGGGGAGGGAACTCGCGCACACTCCCTTCCCTGTTCGCCCGACCTTGGCGTACGAGGGAGGGTCGGGAGGGGGTCGCATCACCCCATCAATCCCGCCGCGCGCAATTTGCGAACGATCTCTTGCGCTTGCGCGGGCGGCAACATCCTGAGCGCGGCTTGCACACCCGGCATATCGCGCGCTTCAACCGCCATCCGCACGTCGAACGGGAGCGAATTGAGGACCGTCTTCGGATTGAGTCGCTCTTGCTTCGGCGGCGCGCCGATGATGCCGGCTTGCGTCAGCCGCTGCACCACGTCTTGCGCTTGCGCGGGCGGCAATTTGGCGAGCGCCGCGCGTAGTCCATTTGTATCGTGCGCCTCAACCGCCATTCGCACATCGAATGGAAGCGAATTGATCACCTCTTTCGGATCGAGCGGCGCGGCGTCCTCATCGTCATCACCGAGAACGCCGGCTTGCGCGAGTTGTTGCGCGATTTTTTCCTGTTGCTCCGGTGGCAGTTGTGCGATCGCTTTCATAAACGCGTTCATGTCGCCAGCCATTAACGGGACGCGTAACGATTCCGGCAATGCCGCGATGGCTTGCATCGCTTGCGCCATTTTGTGTTGTTCTTCCGGGCTGGGTGGCTCTGCCGATTCCAGTTCCGCGTCCGGCGATTCGATCAGTTCGAGGATACGTTCGATGAGAACAGCGTGCATCTCATCGAGTCCTGCCGCCAATGAGTTGACATCCCCTTCACCATTCCAGATGCGCTGAACCGGCGCGAACAGGCGCCAGCCCTTTGCATCGAGGTCTTGCAAGAATTTTTCGATTTCGGCGCGTGGCGCGTTCGGCTCGCCGCGCGCGACCGCAGCAATATCGCGCAGAAGCGGATCGAACTGTTGCAAAATTTGCGCCGCTTCGATCCCCGCACCGCCGATGATACCCGCCGCGCGCAATTGCCCGACGACGGCATTCAGTTGTTCCGGCGGCAATGCTTCCATCGCAGTTTGAAATGCTAGCTGATCACGCGCCTCGATTGCCGCGCGCACGGCGGGTGGCAGACTGGCTAACACTTGGTCTTGATCCATATTTTCCTTTTCGCTGCGCCGGTTCCTCGCGCAACCGATTCAAATACAAAAATATCTGAGGATGCAACTTTGCCCGGCGTGCCACAAAAATTTAACCGCAAGTATATGTTGAAGTGAGCACAATAGCAAATGCACATTGACGCGCGCCCGCGTCCGCGCTACAATCACAGCGAGGTGAAAACGATGGCAAGTCTAAAACCGATAGCAACAGAACGATTGCGTGAGGCAAAAGAAGAACTCGCGCGACTCAAAGCAGAGAAATTGAAATTGTTTCCGCCGAATCCGCACCCGTTCGCGCAACCCGACGCGTTCCCCCGCAACGCGACATCTGAACAAATCGCGCAACGCAACGCGCTCATCGCGCGCATCGAAGAGTTGGAGCGATTGATCGAAGAATCCGAAACGCGATAGTACTCGAAATAAAGCGCGACCCGAAGGGTTTGCCCTGCGGGTCGTTTGTCGCTCATTGTTTTGCAAATGTCGTGATCCACGCGGCATCTTCGTCGGAGAGCGGCGGCGGTGGCGGTGGTTCGCGATAGTCAATCGAGAGATCGTACGCGGCTTCGTCGTAAATCGCCGTGAGCGCGGCAGATAATTCGAGCGGCACATCCGCATCCGGCGCGCGTAGGGGAACGGGGACCGTCGGTAAAGTGTCACGTAGTCGAAGGGGCCACGCCGAAATTTTGCTGGTTTGCGCGCGGGTCAACGCGACGAGATATGCCGCGTTCCGTACCTGAGAGGCGGTGATCGCACGCGAACCGCGTCGCAAGAAATCAACCTCAAGCAAATGAACGTCGGCGCGATATAGCGCGTCGCGTTTCTGCACATACTGCGTCAACCCTGGCTCGCGCTTGTTGATCGGCGAAAGAATCTCAATGACCGTAATCAATTCATTCGCCGCGACATCGCGGATCTCGACCGACGCAACGCGCATTTGAACGAACGGAATCGTCAGCGACGGTGTCATCGTCGGCGTTGCAAACGCGCCGCCGCCAAAAAGATCGGGCAACGCTTCTGCGCGACTCGCGCGCACCACTTCGATATCAGGATACATGATGCTGATTTCATCTTCGGAGGGCTGACCGCCCAAGACCGCAATGTTCAAGCGCGCGACATAGCGCGGCTTTAAGCGCGGCGATAGCAATTGACTGATTTTGGTCGCGAGCCGCTGATGAACATCGGGCCAAAGCTGACCTTCGAGATACGGATCCATTCCCGGAAATGGCGATGGCATACGCGCCTCCTCTGCTCAAGAGTATAACCCTCGGCTATACCGCTGTCAACCGTGGCGCGAGCCCGCCCGCACCACAATCACTCAACTACCTCAACGATTCCCCGCGTTCCATCCACGCACAACATTTGCCCATCGCGAAAAACCTGGGTCGCGCATTTAATTTGCAAGACCGCGGGAATGCCGACCTCGCGCGCAATCACCGCGCCGTGCGAAAGCAAGCCGCCTTCTTCCATCACGATCCCCGCCGCGAGACCGAACAACGGCGTCCAATTCGGATTCGTGTACGGCGCGATCAGGATTTCGCCGCGCTGCAAACGATTGCCTTCGCGCGGATCGTGAATGACGCGCGCACGCCCGCACACGCGCCCGCCGCCGCACGGCACACCGGCAAACGAGGTTTGCGCGGCCGCCGTGGTTGCCGTTGGCGCGGTCGTCGGCACATTGATCGTCCACGGCACATCGAAATTGCGATACGCGGCGCGCAATCGTTTGTAACGCGCAATCGAATCATGTAAATGACCGCTGACCGCCGACGGCTGAGCGCGCGATTTTGCGGCGGTCAGCCGGCGGTCGTCGGCGGTCATTTCAAGAATCTGCTCGCGCGTCAATAAAAACACATCATCTGTTTCTGCGATCCATCCACGCACCGCCCAACGTTTGCCCAGTTCTAGAAAGAATCGCCGCGCGAGGTAATGCGCCCGCGCCACGAGTTCGCGCGTCTCTTCGCGCCACCACGCGTAGCGGCGCACAGTCGCGAGTTGCTCGTCAAACGTGAACGCGGCAAGCAAATCGAGCACGCGCGTTTTCGATTTCGGCAGATTGCGCCACACGGCGCGCGCAAATTGCGCGTGCAATTCCTTCGCGCGCTTCTCTTCTTCCTCCCATGCAAAGTGGGGCAGGGAGAAACCCCCACCCTGCCCCTCCCCCGCTTCGCAGGGGAGGGAAGATGCGGGGGTCAGCATCTGCTTCAACACGCGCAGCGGAATCGTTGCATCCTCGTCATAGCGCGGCAACGCGAAATCCTCGTCCACCTCGGCGAGGAAACGAAACCGCGCGATGAAATCTTGGAATTCCGTCCACCACGCGCGCCCAGCGTCGAACGATTGCAAACGCGCCGGCAACTCGTCCATGTTCGATTCGCAAATCGTCTGCGCGACCTGGGCATCCGCACACGCCAGGTGCGCGAGATTCTCCATTTCCGCAATCGGACGCGCGGTGGTGACGTTGCCTAGCCCGGCGAGCAAATTCGCCATCACGATTGGCTCGACCGGGGACGGACGCGCGTGATTCACAATATTAATCATCACGCGCAGATCGTCTTGCGCCTGCGTCGAAAGAAACGTGATCATCATCGCAATGCGTTGTGTGCGCCAGTGGAGATCGAGCATCTTCTGAATCCACGCGGTCAGCATCTCATCCGAAATGTGCGCGAGATCAACCGCGATAAATTCGCGTTCCTCTATTTCGAATTGCTTTTGGAATTGTTGTGCCTCTTTCCAAAATTTCTTGTACTGCTCGTCCAATTTCATCAATACGGGCAAGCCACGCACAATCGTCGCGAGGTTGAACGGCGTGACGCGTCCATCGCCGGCGTAACTCGGCGTGATGCCGACCGTCTCGTCGAACGCGCGCTCGTTGAAACCAGGCAAACGCGCGACGTATTCTTTCACGATGTCGAACCGCCAGAATGCGCGCCCGAATATCAAGCGTCCCTCCGTCGCCGGGGCATCGCGCGGACTCATCCGAATCGTATGCAAAAATTCCGCGAGCGCGCGCGGGTAATCGTGCTGGAGCGACACCGACGCGGACAACGGCGACACAAATCCAGGCATCACCTCGCGGAAATTCGCGCTCGTCCATTGCCCGTACTCGGCGGTGAAATGGATCGCGGTGAGCGGACGCGCCTGCAAAATGTAAAACTCGTCTTGCCACCACGCCCACTCGATATCTTGCGGCGCGCCATAATGCGTTTGCACGCGCATTCCCAGGTCGGCAAGTGCGAGCGCCTGCGCGTCCGCGAGGGACGGCGCGTTGCGTTTCTCGCGCGGCGTTTCCGCGTAGGCGTCGCGCGTGCCGGCATTGCTAGGAACGATCATTACGCTCTTGTCCGCGATGTCGCGCACGAGAATTATTTCGTCGCTCCAGTTGACGACGAAATGATCTGGGGTCACGTGCCCCGATACAATCGCCTCGCCCAAGCCCCAGGACGATTCGATCGTCATGCGGTCTTCGCGCCCGGTGAGCGGATCGAGCGTGAACATCACTCCGCTTACCTCGGACGGAATTTGCATTTGCACGACGACGCCCATTGCCGAGTCGAACCAGGACAAGTTCGCGCGATGGCGATACGCGAGCGCGCGTTCATTCCATAACGATGCCCAACACGCTTTCACCGCGTCGAGAATTTGATCTGCGCGTTGATTCAGCAACGTATCGTGTTGTCCGGCGAACGACGCGACGGCAGAATCTTCGGCAAGCGCGGAGGAGCGAACGGCAAATGGCGAATGGCGGATAGCGGATGACGGATGGCAGATGGCAAATAGCGCGATGGCGCTCGAAATCGCATCTGCAATCTCAGAAGGTATGGGTTGAGCGCGGAGGCGCGTTTGGAATTGCGTGATCTCTGATTTGAGTTCGGGGGAATCCCAGCGCGGGCGCGCGAGGAGAGATTCGATTTCGCGCTGCAAGCCATTCGACGCGATGAACGCGCGGTATGCGTCGGTCGTGATGACAAAACCCGGCGGCACGCGCACACCGACGCGCATCAATTCGCCAAGCCGCCATGCTTTACCGCCCACGCGCGGCGCGTCGTCAGCCGTAATCGCATCGAGAGACAAAATGAAACCGGACATCTCATTCCTCGTCAAAAAGTAGGGGCGACCCTTGTAGTCGCCCGCGTGGTCGCCCGCACTGAACCATAACGCCCGCAACAAGGGCAGGGACAAGCCCTGCCCCTAGTCCACCACGAACGTACCAATCTGCGCCAAGGCATCGGCGATGTACAATTTGAGCGTGTACGTCCCAGGATCGAGCTGGTTGTCATTGAACAGACTCAGCCACCAATCTTTTTCATTTTGCGCCGCATCCCAGATTTTCGCGCCGCCCACATTTTCCAAACGCGTATCATTGCGAGACCATTCCCACTTCCACGCGGTACCCTTGGACATACGCACGACATCGAAAAACGCCCACACTCTTTTGATGCCCCGATTGAAATTCTCGGTCGGACGGTGCGCGTTGACCGGTTTGTCGTCTTGGCTATTCTCCGCGAACCGAATCGCGCCAAACCCTGGCGCGTTCAGTGCGCGCGGGTTGATCGTGAATCTATTTTTCTGAACGACCTGGTCGTCCACGAGCAAATGGATTTCATAGTTGCCGACATCCAATCCATTCGCCTGCCACACATTCGTCCACGCCAAGCCGGGTTCAATATCCCAGCCACGCGCGGCGAGGTCGGGGCGCGGCTTGTCATTGACGTACCACACGCTACGCCAGCGCGATCCTGGGAACGCGCGATCCACTTGCGCGAGCGCGTACACCATAGTCACGCCTTCGGAAAATTGCGTGAACGTTTCAGTCGCGCGTACATTGGGCGCATCGCCAAACACGCCCGGCGCGAACGTAATCGCGCCGAAGGGATTGACCACCGCGACGGTCGGCGATGGCAGCGGTTCGCTCGTCGCGACCGCGCCGCGCGAACTCATCCACGCCGGTGTCTCGGTTGCGAACGGGGTTGGCGATGGTGTCGGCGTCACGGTCGGTATGTCCAGCCAACGCATCGCTTGACATGCCGCAAGCATAACGCCTAGCGATAACCCCGCGACAAGTCGGAGAACGATTCGAGTCCGCACACATCCCCCGTCGCGATTACTTGCCGGCGAGATTCGCGCACGCATCGTCGAGCGCGCGCAACACGAGCGCGGTGTCTTCTGCGCCGATGATGAGCGGTGGCATGATGATGAGCGTGCTTTCGCGCGCGCCGGCATAATTCGCGAGTACGCCGCGTTGCGCGAGCGCGAGCGTGAGCGCGGGTCCGAGCAGTGCATCGGTCAACTCGATGCCGATCATCAAGCCGCGTTGGCGCACCTCCGCGATGAGCGCGGGATAGCGCGCCTGCATCGTCGCGAGTCCGTCCGCGAATTGTTGCACCCGCGCGTTTACGTTATCGAGAAAACCGGGCGCGGTGATTTGATCGAGCATCGTGGACGCGGCGACGCATCCCAGCTCCGCGCCGCCGTACGACGACAAGTGAAAGAACGGCTCGTCGGCAAAATGCGCGTCAATGTGTGGGCGATACATCGCCGCGCTGATCGGATAGATCGCGGCGGAGAGTCCTTTGCCGAGCACCATAAAATCGGGAACGACATTCCACTCGGAGAGCGCCCACAATTTACCGGTGCGACCCAGCCCGGCTTGCACTTCGTCGAGAATCAACTGCGCGCCGAACTTGTCGCACAACGCGCGCGCACGCGGATAATAATCGGGCGGCGGAATCAGAATGCCGCCAGTGACTGGGATCGTTTCAAAGATGACTGCGGCGGTCGTTTCGTTCACCGCGCGTTCGAGCGCGTCGCCATCGCCAAATGGTACGGATCGAAAACCTGGCATCATCGGACCGAACTTGGCTTGGAACTGCGCGGTCGTCGCGGAGAGCGCAAAGCCGGTGTGACCGTGATAACCCTCGGTCGCATAGATCACGCCCGGGCGACCGGTGTACGCGCGCGCAAGTTTGATCGCGACGTCAATCGCTTCGCCGCCGCCGGGCGTAAACGTCGAGTAACGTAAATCGCCCGGCGCGAGCGCGGCGAGTTTTTTCGCGAGCCGCGCGCGCCATTCGCTCAACAACAAATGATCGCCGATGTCGAGATCGTCGAGCGCGAGTTTCAGCGCATCAATGATCGCGCGCGGGCGATGACCCAGGTTGAACACGCCGCCGCTCGAACGGCAATTGATGAACGCGTGTCCCTCGCGGTCGTACATTCGCACACCTTCGCGCTTGCCGGGAATGAGCGGTAATCCAATCGAGCGAAAGAAATTCGTCCTGCCAGATGACACGTACGTTTCGTAATCGCGCAAAATCGTTTCAGTGGTTAAAGCAGACAATCGCAACTCCTGAGTTTAGAAATTGGCGCGCTAGCCGCGCTTTGACGCTATTTGCGATTCGACTAAAATACAAAACAAACCTATCAAGGAGAAAGCATGCTCAAACTGATTGCGCGTCTCATGATGCTCGCGCTCACCCTGTTCGTCGTTGGATGCGAAGCCGCACCTACAGCCGTGCCGCCGCCGCCAACGCGACCGCTCCGCACGCTCGTGCCAACGGCGACCAACGTACCGACGGCATCACCCACGCTGTTGCCCACCGTCACCCCAACCGCCGCGCCGACGAACACACCCACCATCGCGCCGACGAACACGCTGACGCCAACCGTCGCGCCGACGAACGCACCCGCGCCGACGCGCACCGTCGTCGTTGCGCCCGGCTTGTATGTTTCGGATGTGCGCGTGCAACCCAGCCCCGCGCCGCGCGGCGAAGACCTGACTTTTTACGCGACGTTTGTCAACGCGACGAACGCGACGCAGACTTATCGCTGGCTCGTGTACATTTTCAAGAGCGATAACCGTACCAAATCCATCGCCGAAACGACGCGCACCGAAACGAGCATTCCCGTCAGCGCGAGCGAACAAAAAAGTCTGGGTTCGTGGAAATTGGGTGTTGGCGGTCCGTGCGAAGATTTCGTGATTCGCGTGGGCTTTTTCGACCAGGACAATAAATCGGTCAACTTTATGAAACCGGATGGACAGCTCTTTGAAAAAGAATTGCGCGTTTGCCCGGCATCCGAAATCCCAACACCGCTCCCGCCAACCGCAACGCGCACGCCAGTCGGTCCCACACCGACGCCCGTGATTCCGCCCGGCTTGTACGTCGTGAACCTGGACATTTCGCCCGACCCCGCGCCGCACCAGACCGACCTGAGTTTCACGGTGACGTTCGCGAACATCACGGGCAGGTTGCAGAATTTCAAGTGGCTCGTGTTCATCTACAAGAGCGATAATCCCACACGCTCGTACAGCGAAACGACGGCGGTGACGACGAGCATCCCTATCGCCGCGACCGATCACAAGTCGCTCGGATATTGGAAACTCGGCGCGACCGGCAATCAATGCGATCCCTTTGTTGCGCGCGTCGCGTTCTTCGATCAGGAAAACAAGACGGTGTTCTTTACCTCGCCAGACGGCAAGGTTTTTGAAAAGCCGTTCTCGGTGTGCAACTAGAACCATTGGGGGCGACGCATGCGTCGCCCCGACTTTTTATGCGAACAACCGGTCAATCGCCTCCGCAAGTTGCGCGAGGTTCCCCACTTCGTGCACCGCATCGCACACCGGCGCGTACGTGTGCATGTCGCTGTCGCCCGTGCCCCACAGCCGCGGATGTTCTGGGTTGAACCAGATCACGCGGCGCGCGCGCTTTTTGATTTCGGTCAACGCGTCGGGGCGCGGGTTGAGATAGTTGTTGCGCCCGTCGCCGAGCACGATCACCGTCGTGCGATGATCCACCGTCGTGAGAAATTCCTTGCAGAAATGCACGAGCGAAAAACCCAGGTTCGTGTTGTAATAGCCGGGCGGGTTATTGTCGAGCACGCGTTGCACCGCAGTTTCGGGACGCCGTTGCGCGAATTCCGCGCTCACGTCTACGATGTCGTCAATGAACACGAAACTACGCGTGCTGCTGATTTGATCCTGCAAGTCGTACACCAACTTGAGCAGAAACTCGACGACGGGACGCACCGAGGTGGACACGTCGCAAATCAAAATCAACCTGGGTTTGAGATGACGCCGTTTGTGCTTGAGTTCGATTGGCACGCTGGCATAGCGCAGGTTCGCGCGAATCGTGCGCTTGGCGTCGAGCGTGCCGCGTTTGCCGCGCCGTTGACGCAACGCCGCGCGTGAGCGCAAGCGCGCGGCAAGTCGTCGCACCTGGTTACGCAGTTCCGCCATTTCGCGTTCGCTCAACGCGCCGAACGGTTTCTGCATCAGATCGGGACCGCGAAAAGGTTTCCGCTCCTGTGGCTCCTTCGCCGCATTCTGCGCGATCTGCGCGCCGACGTACTGCTCGAATTGTTCTTCGAGTCGTTCGAGATTCTCCATCGCCATTTGTCCGAGACGCTGCATCGTCTCGCGGCTCATCCCCATCGCTTCGAGTTTCTCGATCAACTGCCGCATCAAGTCTTTGAACTCTTCGTCCATGCCGAGTTGACGCAACATGCGCCGCGTGAGCCATTGTTGTTGGTACGGATGGCGCGCGAGCGGCACACCGGCTTGATTGCCCAGTCGCTCCATTTCTTCGCGCGTCGGGTTTTGCCCTTCGAGCAAATAGCGCATCATTTGACGCAACTTGTCATTGTCGCCAAGCAAATCGCGCAACGCGTCTTTCAAATTTTCCATATCGCCCGGCGCTAACTCTTTGTTGGGGTCGAGCATCGGCGGACCGCCGCTGCCAAAGTACAATGGGAACAGGCGTTCGAACGCCGGCGTGTCGGACGCATCCTTGACGAGCGTCGTCCGCAACGCCGAGCGAAACAAGTCGCGCTCTTGAATGCCGAGATGTTCTATCGCGCGGAACGCATCCGCGCTTTCCGCGATGCTCACGCGCACGCCCGCCGCGCGCAAGCCCGCGATGAACTCTACAATTCGTTGATCCACGTTTCCACCATTTCAGATTTCAAATTTCAGATTCTAGATTTCAAAATCCGCCGAGAGGCAAATCTGAAATCATAAATCTGAAATCTGAAATTATTTGCGTGCCGGACGAATCCGCCGCACGTCGCTCGCGCCGCGATCCTCGTCGTCGTCTTCGTCGCGCACATTGAACTCGCCGACGATGCGCTGCGCGCGTTGGATGTCGTGCTCGTGCTTGAGCAGAACGCTCAACGTCGTTTCGAGTACTTTGGGATCGAGCGATTTCGAGTTGAGCATGACGAGCGCGCGCGCCCAGTCAATCGTCTCGCTCACGCTCGGATGTTTTTTGAGATCGAGTTTCCGTAAGCGTTGCACCAACTCGACCGCTTGTTGCGCGAGTTGCGGCGCGAGATCGGGCACCTTGAGCTTGACGATCCGCAATTCCGATTCGCTCGTCGGATAGTCCACAAAGAGATAGAGACAACGACGCTTGAGCGCCTCGGACAGTTCGCGCGTATTGTTGCTCGTGAGAATGACGAACGGCATGTGCTTGGCTTTGAGCGTCCCCAACTCTGGGACGCTGATTTGGAAATCGCTCAACACTTCGAGCAAGAACGCTTCAAATTCCGCGTCGGCGCGATCAATTTCGTCAATCAGCAACGCCACGGGTTTCTCGGAGAGAATCGCGCGCAAGAGTGGGCGCGGCAACAAGAAACGCGTCGAAAAGAACACGTCTTCTTCCGCCGCGAGTTTGTCGGCGGCTTGCGCTAACGTGTGCGTATCACGCAACACATCTTGCAGTTTGTCGCGCAAGAGTTGCGTGTACAACATCTGCTTGGCGTACTCCCACTCGTACAGCGCCTTGGTCTCGTCGAGACCTTCGTAGCATTGCAAGCGAATCAGTTCGCGTTGCGCCATTGCCGCCCACGCCTTGCCCAATTCGGTCTTGCCCACGCCGGCAGGACCTTCGACCAACACCGGCTTGCCCAATTTTTCCGCGAGAAAAATCACGGTCGCGATTTCATCCGTCGCGATGTACTGTTGTCCCGCCAGCGCGGTTTTAACTTCACTGATATTGTTGAACATGCAACTCCTTTTCAATCTTTACGCACGATTGCGCCATGCAGACTCGTAACAAAAACCGCTTTAGATTCCGACCCACCCTTTACTGATCCGCGCGACCTCGCGCTCGAAAAATCTCTTCACCCGATTCCACTGAACGGGTTGAAACATTCGCGGCATTGGGTCTGCCTCCGCATCGGCAAAGTACACCAATGCGCGCGCGGCTTGGAGCGCGAAATCCCGGACGTTCGGAAACTTTTCCGCGCTATGTTGGAATAACTCATCCAACGAGATTTGTTGAGCGATGAAAAACAAATCCACAAAATCGCGCTTGCGCCCGCGCCCAATGATCGCCGCCATTTTCATCAAGCCGATGTCAAGCATCGCAGCGATTCGCACATTGCCCTCAACAATCGGAGGCGCAATGAACGGATATGGATAACGGAAGAAACTCATCGGCACATTCTCAAAACGCAAGAGCAACGTGCCATCATTCTGGCTTTGGATTTCCACTTTTCCTTCTGCTTCCAGATCAGTGATCACAATCTGCCGCCAATCGTCCAAAACGGCGTTGGTCGGCGAGAAAAAATCAAAATCCACCGAACTGCGATGTCCCAGTTGTAACGCAAGCGCCGTTCCGCCGGCGAGAAAAAAATCTTTGATCCGCGGAGAGTCACGCAAGACGGCAAACAATTCTTTGGCTGTGGGCGTCAACACACGGCGTTTGAGCTTTGACATTTCAACGTCCCCACAACACAGCGCGTAGGTCTTGAAACGGCGCATGCCGGAAACGACGGACGTTCAAAACCAGCCGCCAATAGTTGAACGCGCGTTTCGACAAACGACGCGCACCGACCTCGCGCACAAAGTTTTGGATACGTTCAGGCGAGTAATACTGAAAAAGCCACTGTAATTCCTGGCGTGTCCCGTGTTCCAACGCGCGTTCAATAATGATGGTCGCATCTCGACGCGCATCCAGATCGCGCAGGCGATACTCTGGAAACGCGGGCGCAAGTGTACCCGGGATTGGGTTGGTTTTTGCTCTGCTTCTTACTTTTAGTCGCTGGCTTTTCACTTGCCCACCGTCACCGCGATGCCCAGGTGATCCGACGCCGTACTTTTCGGAATCATCAAATCGCTCAACTTCAGGTCGGGTGAGAACCAAATGTAATCAATGCGTTCGTACGGCTTGACCGAATTAAAGGTGAATCCATCGCCGTTCCCAATCGCCGCGAACGCGTCCTTCAACCCCGCCTCGCGCAACATTGCGATTTCCTTTGACTCGGGTCGCGCGTTCAAATCGCCGACCATCACAACGCGCGGACGTTGATTCCACACGCGCACAATTTCTGGCGATTGTTGTTGGCGAATCGCGGTGTCCTTTTCGACATGATGATAATGCGTCGCGATGAACAACAATTCGTCGCCGTTGCCCGCGTCAATCCGCGCCCACATCACGCCGCGCTTGAGTGGTAAATCGCGCGGCGGCAATGGTTCGCTTCCCCACGCCTTGATCGGATAGCGCGAAAGAATCGCGTTGCCCCACACGCGGTCTGCCGTTGGCGCGAAAATGTACGGCATCTTCAAACGTCGCGACAACCATGCAAGTGTGTCCACCGAACTGTCCACGACCCAGCCGCGCGCGATCTCTTGCAAGCCGACGACATCCGGCTTGCCTTGCTCAATCGTCCGCGCGATGGATTCGAGGTCCAAGCGTCCGTCCGTGTTGAAACCATTGTGAATGTTGTACGTCATCACGCGCACCGGAAATCCATTCCCAGTTTCCGGCGCGGGCGTGCGCCAACCGATCGCCATCCCAATGGGCACGAGCACAAGCACAAACGCAATCGTTGCCGACGTCCAACTCTCAGCAGCGGGATACAGTGGCATCGTCCGCATCGCGATAATCGCGCCGACGCCGACCAGCATCACCGCGAACGGTGGCAGCCAGGTATTCGGAAACGGCAAGCGCATTTCATAACTGATGTAATACGCGAACATCAACACGACAAAAATCACCCAGCCGATCCCGTTTGCGATGACGCTCGGCGTGAATTCGCCCACCGACGATTTCGCGCTCAACCCGGCAAAGATCAACGTAACGAGCGGAAACAAAAGCAAGTTGCCGAACAAGTACAACAAATCGGACGTACCGGGTTGCGGATCGGGGCGCGATGCCAGGATCGCGACAAAGCCCGTTGCCACGACCACCGCGAACATCGTCGAGCGTTCCGGGATGATGGGCAAGAGCGCGGCGGCGAGACCGATCGCGTTGGCGACGACGAGAAACGCAAACGCCATCGGCGGCGCAAAACCGGTCAGCGTCGTCACGCGCGCGAGGTTTTGCAAAATGACGAGCGAAACAAAAATGAATGGACCGATCGCGACGAGCGGCGCATCGCGCCACGCGCTCGCGTAATCTTCCGGCGCGCCCACCGCGCGCAAACGCCGCAACAGCGCCCACTGCGCGGCGACGAGCAACGCAACGAACACCAACGCGACCCAGTCCGTTTGCCAACTCAAATCGAGCGTGCCGAGCGCGCCGTGAATCGTCGTGTCGAGCGCGACGCCGAGCAAAAAGCCGCGACCGAATCGGCGAATCGCGTCGCCGCCTTCCGCGCGCATCTGGGCGAGATACACCGGAAAGAAAAACATGAACAGAATCGTTCCCACCACAGCATACAACAAATCGGACGCGGGGTTGATGGATAGTTGTTCGGCAAGCCGCGCGATGCCGACGCCGCTCGTCGCGACGATCAATGCACGCGCGTGTCCCAATCGGCGACGAAACGCGCCGGCGAGAAATGACGCGCCGAAAACCGCCAGCGCGAGCAGACCGAGCAGAACATACGACAACTCAACCGAATCGCCCAGATACCACAAGAAGGAGGGCATCAACACGCGCAACAGTTGCAAGCCAAAGGTGGTCGTCAATGCCGGCAATGCCAGCGCCAGAAATGTTTCCTTGTGCCAGAGTCGTAAGAGCATCAATGCTTCCTTGGTGAATGAGTTGAGAGCAGGTCGAGCAATCCGTCCGGATAAAGCGGCGCGCGTCTCTCACGAAAAAACCGGAGAGATTTCCACATCGCCTTGACGGCAATCGCGCCGTTTTCCATCACGTCGAATTGCTCGCACGCGTACAACGAACGATCGGCAAATTCGGCTTCGTACAACAACACGACTTCATGCCCGCGTTGTCCATCATAAACGAAGATATTTTCGAGCGTCGCGCGATAACTCACCTGGGTAATGTCCGCGCCGATTTCTTCGCGCAGTTCGCGCACGACGGCGACTTCGCCGCGTTCGCCAAATTCGATGCCACCACCGAGCGGGCGATAAAACGTTTGATGCTTGGTCGGGTCGGTCGCTTCGAAAACCAGAATCTCATCGCCGCGCCGCAGAATGCACAACGCGAGCGGACGGAGCGCGCTCGTCAATGAACCTTGGATGCGTTCGCGCAAGCGCGCCGCAAGCGCGACCATTTCGGCATCGGGTATGTTGAGGTAGCCATTGCGCCAGCCCAGTGAAGGGAGTTGTTGTTCGTCGTACGGCACGCCCGGCGGAAGCGGCGCGACGTGCCAATGCACATGGCGATTGCCCTGCTGACTGCCGAGCGACAAGAGGTACATGCGTTCAGCATTCGTTTCGACGCGCACCGCTTCGGAGACGCAATGCACCACGCGTTGCAAGTTGAGATACTCTTGCATCGTGAAATCGCCGGTCACGTGTTCGCGATGTTGGCGCGGCGCAACAATCGTGTATCCGTACAGCGTAGGATATTTGTTGAGAAAAACGATCGCGCTGGCATCTTGAAAAACGATATGATTGCTGGCGAGTCTGCCCGCGACCATTTCGCAGATAAAGCACGGGCTGGTTTGCACGCGTTGGTTGTACGCGCGTTGATCGAACGGTACACGTTGAAATACGTTCATGTGGTCTCTGCCAGTTGCTCGCGAAACTGGGTGTTGTACAATCGCGCGTACAAGCCATTCAACGCGAGCAGTTCCGCGTGCGTGCCTTGTTCCACGATGCGTCCATCATCCACGACGAGAATCACATCCGCCGCGAGAATCGTCGAGAGCCGGTGTGCGATGACGACGCTCGTGCGACCTTGCATCAACGGCTTGAGCGCGTCCTGGATCAGCCGCTCGGACTCAGAATCCAAACTCGAAGTCGCTTCGTCCAACACGAGAATGCGCGGATCTTTGAGAATCACGCGCGCAATCGCGAGCCGTTGCTTTTCGCCGCCGCTCAAACGATAGCCGCGCTCGCCGACAATCGTTTCGTACCCCTGCGGCAATTTCGCGATGAATTCGCGAATGTTCGCCGCGTGTGCCGCGTGTTCGATTTGATCCTGGGTCGCGTCCGGCTTGGCAAAAAGCAAATTCGCGCGCATCGTATCATGAAATAGATACGTCTCTTGCGTCACGGTTCCGATTTGTCGCGCGAGCGATTGCAGCGTCACCTCGCGCAAATCGTATCCATCAATCAGCACGCGCCCTTCGGTTGGATCGTACAAACGCGGGATGAGGTACGTGATCGTCGTCTTGCCCGCGCCGCTCGGACCGACGAGCGCAACGAGTTGCCCTGGCTTGATTTCAAAATTCACGTCGCGCAACGCATAGCGGCGCGTCGGAACAAGCGTGGGGAGAAAAGCATCGGAATCGCGACCATTTGAATTCGTAATTCGTAATTCGTTATTCGGATTTTGAATATCCGATTTTGCGCTCTCGTCCGTCGGATCAGCCAAATAAGAGAAACTAACACCCTCGAACCGAATCTCGCCGCGCACGCGCGTCAGTTCGACCGCGTTCGGCGCGTCCGCGATCTCGACCGGCAGGTCGAGCATCTCGAACACGCGCTCGAACGACACCATCGAGGTCGCAAAGTCAACCCGCGCGTTGACGAGCGCGACCACGGGTCCGTACAACTGGGCGAGGTACGCCGCGAACGCGACAATCGTGCCGACGGTGAATTCTCCTTGCAAGACCATGATCCCGCCCAGCCACCACACCGCCGCCGTGCCGAACGCCGCGACCAAGCTCATCCCCATAAAGAACCAGCGTCCGACGATTGCCTGACGCACACCGATATCGCGCACCTCGTCAGCGCGTTCGGCAAAGACCGCCACTTGATCGCGCTGACGACCGAACAATTTGACGAGCAATGCGCCGCTGACGTTCAACGTCTCGTTCATGATCGCGTTCATCTTGGAATTGAGATCGAGTTGTTGATTGATGATCTCGCGTAAAATGCGCGCGACGCGACGCGAGGGCAAAATAAAAATCGGCAGCGCGATCAACGCGAGCACGGTGAGCCGCCACTCGAGCGAGAAAATAATGACGAGTGTGGCGGTGGCTTGAAACGCGCTCGTGACAATCGAAAGCAACGTGTTCGTGACGGCGCGCTGCGCGCCGATGACATCGTTGTTCAAACGCGACATCAGTTCGCCCGTTTTCGTGTTCGTGAAAAAACGGAGCGACATCTTTTGCATGTGCGCGTACAACGACTTGCGTAAATCGGCGATGATGCCTTCGCCGACTTGCGCGGTGAGCCACCGTTGCCCCGTCGTGATCAGTCCATCGAGCAGCGGCACCGCGATCATCGCGAACGCCAACACGTTGAGACGCGTGAAATCTTTTTGCGGCAAGGCGCGGTCAATCATCTCGCGGAACAAGAGCGGTGGCATCAAACCCAGGACAGACGAAGCGAGAATCGCGAGGAGCGCGAGGAAAATTTTGAACGCGTAGGGGCGCGCATACGCCGCCACACGTCGCATGAGGTCGGGTGTGGTGCGCGGTTTCTGCGCTTCGTCCGCGCGGACGAATGCCCACCAACTTGCGCCTGCCGCACCGGGTCCATGAAACATCGTGCAGCATTCTACCACTAGACGCGGCGTGGCGTCAACCGCAAAAAAGCGGGACGCGGATAAACGCGGATTAGTTGTACCTACTCAGCCCACATGGTCATTTCGACCGAAGGGAGAAAGCGCTTCATTATGCGGAGTGAGATTTCTCGTCGCACACTTGCCCTGGCGGGAACGCAAGTGCCAGGGAACGGCGCTCCTCGAAATGACACCGGAGGTGAACGATCAATTTGCATTTTGATCCGCGCGCATCCGCGTTCATCCGCGTCCAATTACTCCGCGCGGGATTGGAAGAAACGGTTGTACGCGTCGAGCGCGCGCGCCAGCTCACGCTCGTCAAAGTCGGGCCAGTACGTCGGCGTGGAGTAGAAGACGCCGCGCGCCGATTGCCAGGGGAAAAAATTCGAGAGACGCTGATCGCCGCCGGTGCGAATCACCAAGTCCATGTCGCCGAGACCGGCGGTATACAGATAGCGGTCGAACACGTCTTCCGTTAGCGCGTCCGGCGCGATGCGCTCGCGCAAGATTTGTTGGGTCGCGCGCAAAATCTCCCTCCGTCCGCCATAGTTGAACGCGACGTTCAACGTGTACGCGCGATTCTCGCGCGTCGCCGCGACGGCGCGCGTGACTTTATCCGCGAGCACCGCCGGGATGCCATCGAGCGAGCCACTGTGAATGAGCCGCACACCCTCGCGCCGAAAATTCTCGGTCTCGCGATCAATCACTTGAGCAAGCAATTCGAAAAATCCTTCGATCTCTGCGCGCGGGCGACCCCAGTTTTCGGTCGAGAAAACGTAGAGTGTAACGACACGAATCCCTTGGCGCGCGCACGCGTCGAGCGCGCGGCGCACGTTGAGCGTGCCAAAGCGATGTCCCTCGTGACGTGACAAGCCGTGCGCCTGCGCCCAACGTCCGTTGCCATCCATCATAATTCCAATGTGACGCGGCAAAAATTCAAACGCAGAGGACTCGTCAACCGTCTTGGGTAACTTCATCAATCGCTCTTTCAACATCTATCTCTTCCAACGTTAGATCCGCGCTCAAATAAATAAAAAACTCGCGATTGCCGTCCGCGCCCTCGATGGGCGACGAGCAAATGCCGCGCACGCGCAACGCTTCGCGCTGCGCGCATTGCGCGACTTGCGCGAGGACGGTGCGATGCACGCGCGCATCGCGCACGATGCCGCCCCGCCCCACCTGTTCGCGCCCGGCTTCGAACTGCGGCTTGACGAGCGCGACGATTTCGCCGTGCGGGGACAATCCGCGTTTGACGGTCGGCAACAACAACGCGAGCGAAATGAACGACGCGTCCATCGTCGCGAGGTCAATCGGTTCCGGCAGCGCGTCGAGGTATCGCGCATTCACGCGATCCATTACGACGACGCGCGCGTCGGTTCGAATCTTCCACGCGAGTTGACCGTACCCCACATCAATCGCGTACACGCGCGCCGCGCCGCGTTGAAGCAAGCAATCGGTGAATCCGCCGGTGGATGCGCCAATATCCGCGCACGTTTTATCGCGCGGATCAACCCGGAAATCGTCCAACGCGCCAGCGAGTTTCAGTCCACCGCGACTGACGTACGGCAGCGGCGCGCGCACTGCAATCGCCGCATCGTCCGGCACCGGTTTACCGGCTTGCGTGACGACTTGCCCGTTCACCGTCACCTCGCCGGCGAGAATCAACGCCTGTGCACGTTGGCGCGTCTCCGCCAGGGCGCGTTCGACCAACAAAACATCCAACCGCTTTTTCGGCACAACGCAAAGATAAGCCGAACAAGGGAAAATGTCAAATGATTTAAGATTTCTGATTTTGGATTTCTGATTTGGGAAATCCGAAATCAGAAATCAGAAATCAGAAATCAGAAATCAGGAATGGGTTTTGACTTTGCCGCGTTTCCGGGTATCATAGCCGCAACGGGAGGGCTGGGTGACAATCAACTTACTCAAGACGATGCGTCCGCGTCAGTGGACCAAAAACCTGCTCGTGTATTTGCCGTTCGTGTTCACGCTCAAGCAGTACTGGCAACCGTTCACGCCCAAGATGTACGAATTGCTGGCGGTCGCGACATCCGCGTTCGTGCTATTTTGCATCTTGTCCGGCGCGGTCTATATCATTAACGATCTCACCGACATTGAAAAAGATCGCCGTCATCCGCGCAAACGATTTCGTCCGCTCGCGTCCGGCACATTCAAAAAATCACACGCGATTGCCGCACTCGTCGTGATCCTCGTCATCGTCGTGCCGCTGTCGTTTTTGCTCAATGTCTGGTTCGGCGTCATCGCGGTCGTCTACCTGGCAAACAACTTGCTCTATTCGTACGTGCTCAAGAACCAGGTCATCCTCGACGTGTTGAGCGTGTCCGGCGGATTCGTGTTGCGCGCGGTTGCCGGCGCGGCGGCGATCCAAGTGCCCGCATCGCATTGGTTGTTCGTGTGCACCGCGCTCCTCTCGCTGTTCATCAGTTTTGGCAAACGCCGCCACGAATTACTCCTCCTCGAAAACGATGCGACGAATCATCGCGCCGTATTGAAAGAGTATTCGCGCGAATTGCTCGACGAAATGATCGCGGTCACGACCGCGTCATTCGTGATGGCGTACTCGCTCTACACGTTTTCGGCGGAGAACTTGCCGCCGAATCGCGCGATGATGCTGACGATTCCCTTCGCACTGTACATCGTGTTTCGCTTGCTGTATCTCGTCCACGTGAAAAAAGAAGGCGGCAGTCCGGAGGAAATGGTTCTGCGCGACAAGCCGCTCTTCGTCGCGCTCGTGTCCTGGGGGCTAGTGTCGCTCGGGATCCTGTACGTGTTTGGACGGGTATAGGACAAGACCAGACTCCCGGTTAACCGCGAGGCAAAATGACTCCCGAAGAACAAGCGCGATTACAAATTGATCGAATGCTCGTTGCCGCCGGGTGGACGATTCAAGACCTGCGCGATTTGAACCTGGGTGCATCGCTCGGCGTAGCGGTGCGCGAGTTTCCGCTCAAGACCGGCGAAGCGGATTATTTGCTGTTCGTGAATCGTCAAGCAGTTGGCGTGGTCGAAGCCAAGCCGGAAGGCGACACGCTGAGCGGCGTCCACGAGCAAACCACCAAGTATTCGGTTGGCGTCCCAGCCAATCTTCCTCACGTGCAACTGCCTCTGCCATTTGGATACGAAAGCACCGGTGTAGAAACTCTATTCACCGATCTGCGTGATCCAGACCCGCGCCAGCGCCGCGTGTTTTCTTTTCATCGCCCCGAAACTTTGCGTGAGTGGATCGCCCAGGGCGACACACTCCGGAAGCGTCTGCGCTATATGCCCTCGCTTGCAACGAATGGTTTACGCGATTGCCAGGTCGAAGCGATCACAAATCTCGAAAAATCGTTTGCCGAAGCGCGACCCCGTGCGCTGATTCAAATGGCGACCGGCAGCGGCAAGACGTTTACCGCAGTCAGTTTCATCTATCGCCTCATCAAGTTTGCAAATGCCAAGCGTGTGCTGTTCCTTGTGGACCGCAACAACTTAGGACGCCAAACCTTCCGCGAATTTCAGCAATACATCACGCCGGATGATGGACGCAAATTCACCGAACTCTACAATGTCCAGCACCTTACCTCGAACGCGCTCGATCCGGTCAATCGCGTGTGCATCGCGACGATTCAACGCGTGTACTCGATGTTGCGCGGCGAAGAACTCGACGCCGAACTCGAAGAGCAATCGCTTTTCGATATCGCGCCCGAAAGCGAACGACCGAAAGAGGTTGTCTACAGTCCGCAAATTCCCATTGAGACATTTGACATCATCATCACCGACGAATGTCATCGCTCGATCTATAATCTCTGGCGTCAAGTGCTCGACTACTTTGATGCGTTTCTCATCGGCTTGACCGCGACGCCCTCGAAACAGACGATTGGCTTTTTCAATCAGAATCTCGTGATGGAGTACAGCCACGAGCGCGCCGTCGCGGATGGCGTGAACGTCGGCTTTGATGTGTATCGCATCAAGACGCAAATCACGGAACGCGGAAGCCAGGTGGATGCTGGCTTTTACGTGGACAGGCGCGACAAGTTGACGCGGCGAATGCGCTGGGAAAAACTCGACGAGCAATTGGCGTACACGCCGAATCAATTGGACCGCGATGTCGTCGCCGTGGATCAAATCCGCACGGTGATCCGCACGTTCAAAGAAAAATTGCCGACCGAAATTTTCCCGGGTCGCACCGAAGTGCCCAAGACACTGATCTTTGCCAAGGACGATTCGCACGCCGAAGATATTGTGCACATCGTGCGCGAGGTGTTTGGCAAGGGCAATGACTTTGCCAAGAAAATTACTTACAAGACGACAGGCGAAAGACCCGAAGACCTAATCGCGAGTTTTCGCAATTCCTACAATCCGCGCATCGCGGTGACGGTGGATATGATTTCGACCGGCACAGACATCAAGCCGCTCGAATGTTTGTTGTTTATGCGCGGTGTGGACTCGGCGGTGTACTTTGAGCAGATGAAGGGACGCGGCACGCGCACGATCTCGCCAACCGATTTGAACGCGGTGACGCCGGGCGATGTGCTCAAAACACATTTCATCATCGTGGATGCGGTGGGCGTTTGTGAAAACGACAAGACGGATTCGCGTCCGCTCGAACGCAAGCGCACTGTGCCATTCGAGAAATTGGTGCAACAAGTCGCGCTTGGCATTCGCGATGAGGACACGCTCTCGTCGCTTGCGGGGCGACTCGCGCGGCTGGATCGCGAAATCGGCGAGAAGGATCAGCAAGCGATTGTTTCTGTCATTGCGAGCCTCGAAGAGGCGAAGCAATCCCCAACCAGCGCGGAGATTGCTTCCCAAAGGCTCGCAATGACATCGCCCCTACGCACCATCGTCAATCGTTTGCTCGATGCGGTGGACGCGGACAAGCAAATCGGAACGGCGTGTGCGATGTTTGCGACGGCGACGCCGACCGACGCGCAAATTCAATCGGCGACAGAGCAATTGACGAACGAGGCGTGCGCGGTATTCGACAATCCGAAATTCCGCAACACGATCATCGCTATAAAACAGCGCAATGAGCAAGTGATTGATACGGTGAGCCAGGACACGATCATCACGGCGGGATTCGATGCGGCGGCACGGGAACGCGCGCAGAAAACGGTTGCGACGTTCAAGCAATTCATCGAAGCGAACAAGGACGAACTGACCGCGTTGCAAATTCTCTACAACTTGCCGTACGCGCGGCGACAGTTGACGTATGCCGAGATCACGCAACTGGCGGATGCGATTCAAGCGCCGCCGTACCGCTTGACGCCCGATGCGTTGTGGCAAGCGTACGAACAATTGGAACGCGCGCGCGTGCGCGGCGCGGGCACGCAAAAAATCTTGACGAACCTGGTTTCGCTCGTGCGTTTTGCGATTGGCGCGAACGAGGTGCTGGAACCCTTTTCCGCGACGGTGGAGCGGCGGTTTGCGGAATGGCTCGCGCAAGCGGGACGCGCGTTCACGCCCGAACAGCGCGAATGGCTCGTGATGATCAAAGATCATATTACGACGACGGTGGAGATTGGCTGGGATGATTTTGAATTGACGCCGTTCAGCGACAAGGGCGGGCGCGTGAAAGCATACAATTTGTTTGGGCAGGGATTGGATAACTTGATGCAAGAATTGAACACGGTGTTGGTAGCGTAGGAGAATCTCACGCAAAGGCGCAAAGAACGCGAAGGAAAAGACATTGGTAAATTCTTTGCGAACTTTGCGTCTTGGCGAGAGAAATATATTGGATGGTGTGATGGACGAGCGAAACGTTTTGCCGCAATTGCCAAAGGGCTGGGTATGGACACGATTGGGCGACATTGTGGATGGCGTGGAAAAAACCGATCCACATACAGCGCCCGAAATCGAATTTGATTATTTGGATATTGCTTCAATTGACAATACCCAGCAAAAGGTAACAAGCCCCAAAAGATATTTCGGCATAGATGCTCCTTCCAGAGCGCGACAGGTAGTCAAGTCGGGTGACATTATTTTTTCAACGGTGCGAACCTATCTCAAGAATATTGCTTCAGTGCCATCAGTTTATGACGGACAAATTGCATCAACGGGTTTTTGTGTTATCCGACCGTCGGATGGAATTAACAACACGCTGATTTTTCTTTTAACGCAGACAGATGGATTTCTAAATCCGCTGAATGAATTACAAAGAGGTACCAGTTATCCTGCGGTCAGGGATTCGGATGTCTTCGCACAGTTTGTTCCCCTCGCCCCTCTCCCTGAACAGCATCGCATCGTCGCCAAGATCGAAGAACTCTTCTCCGACCTGGATGCGGGCGTCGCCGCGTTGCGGAAAACGCAAGCGGAGTTGAAACGTTATCGCCAAGCCGTGCTCAAAGCGGCAGTGGAAGGCAAACTCACGGCGGAATGGCGCGCGGCGAACGCGGGCAAGGTTGAGTCGGCGGAAAAGTTGTTGGAGCGGATTCGCGCCGAGCGTGTGGTAGGGGCGGACGGCCGTCCGCCCCAACGAAACGCATCGCTGGATGCAAGCACGGTGCCAGCGTTGCCGGAGGGGTGGGTGTGGGCGAACGTCGACCAATTGGCTTTTGTTGGAACAGGCGGTACCCCACTTCGGAGCAAAACAGCATATTACCAAAATGGAAAAATTCCCTGGGTGACAAGTGGTGCGTTGAACAATCTATTCGTGGACAAAGCAGATGAATTTATAACGGAACTTGCACTCAAAGAATCGAAAACAAAAATTTTCCCTCGCGGTAGTTTACTCGTTGCCTTGTATGGTGAAGGAAAAACGCGTGGCAAAGTCTCAGAACTTAGAATTGATGCCGCGACAAATCAAGCATGTGCCGCATTAGTCTTTGATGGTATTGCATTGAACTGCAAACCTTATGTGAAAATCTTTTTTCAAAAGAACTACGAAGATATTAGACGGTTATCATCTGGCGGTGTTCAGCCAAATTTGAATCTAACGCTTATTAAACAAACAAGGTTTCCCTTGCCGCCTCTCGCCGAGCAACAGCAAATCGTCGCCGAAGTCGAACGGCGACTCTCAGTTGCGGATGCGGTAGAAAAAACAGTGGACGCATCGCTCAAGCAAGCCGAGCGTTTGCGGCAAAGCATTTTGAAACGCGCGTTCGCCGGCAAGTTGGTTCCGCAAGACCCCAGCGATGAACCGGCGGAGAGGTTGTTGGAGAGGATAAGGGCGGAGAGAGAAAAGAACGACGGGGCAAGAGGGCAAGACAAAAAGCGGAAACGAAATGAGAATCAGGACAAGTAAAGCCCACATAGGGAGGCACAATGTCACAAGACACAAATTGGCACGAATTAGAAGAGTGCTATCAAGAGGCTGGGTTAGTCCTAGCCTTGGGTGCCGGAGTATCAGTCGGGTGCAACCTGCCAACGTGGATACAATTATTGTACCGACTCAGTAATCGGAACTTGGGTGCGGAAGGCGAAGCACTCTGTAAAAAGCTAATGGCAAGCGGGTATAGCTTTCCAGCCATTGCAAGTATTTTGGAGGCGAAAACTCCTTCTGGGACAGAATTCTCCGAACTGATTCGCGGGGAATTGTACAGAGATTTTCCTTACTTTCCTGAGGGAATCACCAAAGAAAACCGTGAGGATTTTATTGATTTCGTCCAAAAGAACAATACAACAATGGCGGCTGTCGCAAGGTTGTGTGTCCGAAAAGGCGATAGTAAATCTGGCTATACTTGCAATCCATATATCCGTGCCATTGTGAACTTTAATTTGGACGGCGTACTGCAGTCGTATACACGAGAACGCTATAAAGCACGGATACTGAGAACTATTGAGCGCCCATCAGCCGGCTCAAAGCAGGGACGCATTAATGTTTATCACATGCACGGTTACTTCAGGTTTGACAAAAAGTATTTTCGGAATCTCCAAAAGGAAGCACCAGACGTCCGCGTTTTCACAGAACAAGAGTACTTTGATTTCTTTAACCGTCCGAATAGCTTGTTTAACTACACGTTTCTCTATCTCTTGCGTGAGTGGAGTTGTCTGTTTATCGGAATGTCTATGATAGATGAAAATATTCGCAGGCTCCTCCATTACTCCAAGACGGAGCGGGAGCAGAGTGATGCTAGAGAAGGTAGAACTGAAGACAAAGCCGAGCGCAGAAGTATCCGACATTTTGCAATACTGCCTAAATCATCCAATGAGATTGATTACCTGACGGAGACTTCTCTTGAGCGGTTGGGTACTCGTGTACTTTGGATAACAGACTTTAAAGAAATCCCTGATCGTTTGGCGCATTTGTATCATTCAACCAGCGACGGATGACCAACGCCCTTGAAAGGGCGGCACGTTCGCATCTAAAGGATTTAAAGATAACTTTATGGCAAACGAATCTTCGGCAATCGTTCAACGACTCTGGAATTACTGCAACGTCCTGCGCGATGATGGCGTCAGTTACGGCGATTATGTCGAGCAACTCACGTACCTGCTCTTTCTCAAAATGGCGGACGAACAAACCAAGCCGCCGTTCAATCGCCCGTCCAGCATCCCGCACGATTTGGACTGGGACAGTCTCGCCGGCAAAGATGGCGATGCGCTCGAAGTGCATTACCGCCACATTCTCGATTCGCTCGGCAAACAAGGCGGAATGCTCGGCGTCATCTTTCGCAAATCGCAAAACAAAATTCAAGACCCCGCGAAATTGCGCCGTCTCATCGAACTCATCAACGGCGAAACGTGGATGGGCTTGGACATTGATGTGAAAGGCGACATTTACGAAGGGCTGTTGCAGAAGAACGCGGAAGACATCAAGAGCGGTGCGGGACAATACTTTACGCCGCGCGAACTCATCAAGGCGATGGTCGCGGTTGTGCGTCCGCAACCTGGGAAGACGATTGGCGATCCCGCGTGCGGCACCGGCGGATTCTTTCTCGTCGCGCACGATTTCATCGCAAAAAATTTTTCACTCGACCGAGGACAAAAACAATTTCTCCAAGCCAATATGTTCAAGGGCTGGGAGATTGTGGACAGCGCGGCGCGGTTGTGCGTGATGAACCTGTACCTGCACGGCATCGGCGGCGACACAAGTCCAATTGTCGTCGGCGATTCGCTCGCATCCGACCCCGGCGACCGCTTTGATTACATCCTGACGAATCCACCGTTCGGCAAAAAGAGTAGCGTCACCATCGTCAATACCGATGGCAAAGCGGAAAAGGAAACACTCACGTACGAACGCACCGATTTCTGGGCGACAACCTCGAACAAGCAACTCAATTTTCTCCAGCACGTTCGCACGCTGTTAAAGATCAATGGGCAAGCCGCAATCGTCGTGCCGGACAATGTGTTGTTTGAAGGCGGTGCCGGCGAAACGATTCGCCGCGAACTGCTCAAGCAATGCGACGTGCACACGCTCTTGCGCTTGCCGACTGGCATCTTTTACGCACAAGGTGTCAAAGCGAATGTGCTCTTTTTCGACCGCAAGCCGGCAAGCGAAACACCGTGGACGCAGAAACTGTGGATTTACGATCTGCGAACGAATTCGCATTTCACGCTCAAGACCAACACGCTTCGCTTTGATGACCTGAAAGATTTTATCGAACGCTACAACCCAGCCAATCGTCACGAGCGCACCGAAACCGAACGCTTTCGTGCATTCGCGTACGAGGAATTGATTGCGCGCGACAAGGCATCGCTCGACATCTTTTGGTTGAAAGACGATTCGCTCGAAGATTCCGACAACCTGCCCGATCCTGATGTGCTGGCAAAAGACATTGTAGAAAATCTCGAAGCGGCGCTCGAACAATTCAACAGCATCACGATGGAGCTGGGAGAATAGACCGTAGAACCAAAACAGTGCGGCACACACATGAGTGCGCCGCACTGTTCTTGTATCTCGAAATAATCGAACTCTACTGAAATCCCCCGCTCGTCGAAGCCGCACCGCGTGTCTCCGCGATTTTCGCTTCGTACCCGCTCGCGTGATACGCAACAATCGGATCGGTCGGCACATCCAGTTCGGCGCGCACCTGCTCCAACAACGGACGCACGTCCACGCGAAACGCATCCGTGAGCAGTTGGTGCGCTAAAAGCACCGCGCCTTGCCGCTGCAATTCTGCCAACTGCGCGCGCGGAACCATCAACGCTTTCGCGTACGCTTCCTGACAATTCAGTACCGAGTACAACATCGGCGCGAGTTTGCCTTCGATAGAGTGCGACTGGTCAATCATGTACGCGACGCGTTGCGCGGTCGTGCGCGCCGGTTCGTCGCGCGACTCCGCCGCGCTGGCGAGTTCGTTGTAGATCAAGAATAGTTCGTACGGATTGACCGAGCCGACGATCAAATCGTCGTCTGCGTACTTGCGGTTGTTAAAATGAAAGCCGCCCAGTTTGCCCTCGTCAAGCAAGAATGCGACGATCTGTTCGATGTTCGTGCCCGACGGATGATGTCCCAGGTCTACCAACACCTGGGCTTGCTCCCCTAGCTTCAAACTCAACGCGTACGACGTGCCCCAATCCGGAATATCGGTGCTGTAAAACGCCGGCTCGAAAAATTTGTACTCGATCAACATCCGCGCGTCGCGCGGCAAATGCGGATACACGCGGCGCAAATTTTCCTCAAAGCGATGTTTGCGCGCGCGTAAATCGTCCTGCCCGGCATAGTTCGTGCCGTCGGCAAACCATAGACTGAGCGCGTCGCTGTTCACCGCTTGCATGATCTCGCAACATTCGAGAATGTGGTCGAGCGCCTTGCGTTGCACCGCGGCGTCGGGATGACCGAGCGAACCCAGTTTGTACTCGTCATCCTGGAACACGTTCGGATTGATCGCGCCAATGCGGATGCCAAGCGACTGGGCATATTGCGTCATCGCTTTATAGTCGCCGTCTGCCGGTTTATCCCAGGGAATGTGCAACGCGACCGTCGGCGCGATGCCGGTCAATTTGTGGACTAGCGCGGCATCCTCCAGTTTTTGTTGCGTCGTCGCCGCCGCGCCGCGCCACGCGAACGCCTTGAAGCGGGTGCCGCTGTTCGCAAAACCCCACGATGGCGTTTCGATGTGTTGCTGCTTGAGTAGTTCTTTGACGTGCGCGAGATCAATGCCGCTCTGCGCGGCGCGTTCCGCGAGCAAATCGTACGCGAGTTGGGTAGGCATCTTGCTTCTCCTTCGAAAGTTATAACTTGACGCAATGTGCAACTGGTTTGTCATTTCGAGCGCAGCGAGAAATCTCTCATCTCTGACAAGAGCGAGATTTCTCGTCGCAAAACCCGCTCCTCGAAATGACATTTTGAAAGTGGTACATTAGGTATAACTTTGGGTTGCTAGGCGATCATCACATCCACACCACGCGCGCGCAATGCGCTGATGATTTTCGCCGGCGCGCTTTGATCGGTGATCACGCGTTGCACGCGCTCAAGCGGCGCGAACGACGCGAGCGCGACGACGCCAAACTTGGTCGCGTCGAGCACGGCGATCACTTCCTGGCATCGCTCCACCATCGCTTTTTTGACGTTGATTTCTTGCAAGTTCGCGTCGGTCAATCCTTGCTCGATGCTGATGCCCCGCGCGCCAAAGAAACCCTTGGTCGCGTTCATCTTGGTCAACGCATCCCCCACCATCGTGCCGATCAACGAGTCCGCCGTTGCGCGCACCTGTCCGCCGGTCAGAATCGTGGTATAGTCCGGGCGGCTAGCCAATTCGAGTGCGGTGTGAATGCCGTTGGTGATGATCGTCAGGTCGCGCAAATCCTGGCGGCGCATCAACGCGCGTGCGACGTGCAACGCCGTCGTACTCGCGTCAAGAATGATCGAGTCGCGCGAATGCGCCAGACTCGCCGCGAGATCGCCGATGCGTTGTTTTTCTTCGGCGTCGAGACGCGTGCGCGCGGCGAACGTAAACTCGCGATTCCCGCGGTCGGTCGAGAGCGCGCCACCGCGCGTGCGCACAAGCAAGCCCGCGAGCGCCAAGCGATTCAAATCCTGGCGCACGGTCACTTGCGAGGTTCGCAACAGTTTGCTCAGTTCCGCCACCGACGCGCTCTGTTTTTTTTGGACGAGTTCCAGAATGCGGTCGCGCCGTGTTGCCGACATCATGTTTCACCACCTGAGCGTATTATACATTTCTGTCATAAATTGTCAATCTACTTTCGATTTATTTCGATTATTGACAAAATCAAAAATATAGGTAAAGTCTGTGAAAGGAACAACGGATTACGAAAGGAATCGCATGAACGGTTGGTTTGGTCGCGTATTGGATATTGATTTGAGCAGCGCGTGCATCAAAACGCTTCCGCTCGACGAGCAGATCGCGCACCTGTTTATTGGCGGACGCGGGCTGGGTGCGCGCTTGCTGTGGGACGCCGTGAAACCGGGCGTGGAGCCACTTGCGCCGGAAAACGTGTTGATCTTTGCGACCGGTCCCGTGACCGCGTCGGGCTATCAAACGAGCAATCGTTTCACGGTCACGACGAAAAGCCCATTGACCGGCACGATCATGGACGCGAACAGCGGCGGCTTTTGGGGGATGCAATTGAAAAAAGCCGGCTACGATGCGCTGATCGTGCGCGGGCGCGCCGCGCAACCGACGTACATCGAAATCACGCTAGCAGGCATATCGCTGCGCGACGCATCGCATCTGTGGGGACAACGCGTACTCGCGACGAGCGCAGCGCTCGGACAAAACGACAATCGGCGCAACGTGTTGTGCATCGGTCCCGCCGGTGAAAACCTCAGCCGCATCGCCGCGATTATGAACGACGGTCGCCGCAGTCTCGCGCGCGGCGGACCCGGCGCGGTGATGGGCAGCAAAAATCTCAAGGCGATTGTCGTCGAAGGCAAGGATCGTCCGGGTATTCAAGACCAGGAACGCTTCAAGTTTTTGCTGTACGAAAGTCGCAAGATGTTGCGCGCGAGTCCGTTGACGAGCCAGGCATTGCCGGAATTTGGCACGGCGGTGATGATGAACATCGTCAACCGCATCGGCGCGCTGCCGACGCGCAATTTCACGCAGAGCCAGTTCGAAGACGCCGAAGCAATTTCCGGCGAAACGCTTACCGATAAATATCTCGTCAAGAACGCGTCGTGCTGGGCGTGCCCGATTGGCTGCACGCGCATCAGCAAGACCGACAAGATTGAGAGTGAAGGTCCGGAGTTTGAAACGACCTGGGCGTTCGGCGCGCAATGCGGCGTGAACGATCTCGCCGCGATCATCGAAGCGAATCATCTGTGCAACGAGCTGGGTCTCGACACGATCTCGGCTGGCTCGACCATCGCGTGTGCGATGGAGTTGACCGAGCGCGGCTTGCTCGCTTCCGACGTGCGCTTTGGTCGCGCCGATCTGTTCGCGCCGACGCTCGAAGCGATGGCGGCGCGGCGCGGCATCGGCAATGAACTCGCGGAAGGCAGCGCGCGGCTCGCGAAAAAGTACGGCGCGCCGGAACTTTCGATGAGCGTCAAAGGGCTGGAAATGCCGGCGTACGATCCACGCGGGATGCAGGGGCAAGGTCTGCTCTACGCGACCTCGAATCGCGGCGCGTGTCACATGCGCGGCAACATGCTGGGACTCGAAGTCCTGGGTCTGCCGAAATTGATTGATCGCTTTCAAGTGCAAGGCAAGGCGTCGTTCGTCAATCTGCATCAAAATTCGTCGGCGGCGATTGACTCGCTCATCGTGTGCAAGTTTACCAACCTCGCGGTCGCCGACGAGTACTTGGCGCGCGTGCTCACCGCCGTGACCGGCGTTCCGTACTCGACCGGCGAATTGATTCGGACCGGCGAACGCATTTGGAATCTCGAACGGCTCTACAATTTGCGCGAAGGATTCACGCGCGCAGACGACACGTTACCACCGCGCTTGCTGAACGAACCGGTTGCGAGCGGACCGAGCCAGGGTTGGGTCTCGAAACTCGACCCGATGCTCAAGGAGTATTATCGCACGCGCGGGTGGGACGAACAGGGCGTGCCCAGGCGAAAGAAACTGGATGAACTTTCATTGAGTAATTTAGTCAACAGTGAACAGTGAACAGTGGACGGTGAGCAGTGGCAAGTGAATCCTGTCTGTCTACTGTTTACGGTTGACTGTTCACTGATTTCGGAGTAACGATGATTGACGAACGAATCGTACAGCAATTTCAAGAAATCGGGCGCGATCTATACGTGGGGGGATTGATCAGTTCGCACGGCGGAAACATCAGCGTGCGTCTGGGTGATCGCGTGGTCATCAAGCGGCGCGGCGCGATGCTGGGACGACTCAAGCCGCACGACTTGATCGAAACCGGTCTGGAGAAAAACGATAGCGGCGTGGCTCTCGCCTCGACCGAACTGTTGATTCATCGCACGGTTTACATGCGCACGCCGGCGCTCGCGATTGTGCATTGTCACCCGCGCACGGCGATTGCGTTCTCGCTCTCGCGCGACGAAATCGTGCCGATTGATAACGAGGCGTCGTACTTGTTGAAAAAAGTGCCAGTGCTCTCCGAGGAATTTCCGTCCGGCACGCAAGAGATGGCAGACACGCTAGCGAACGCGTTGCAAGCGTACAAGATCGTGGTGATGCGCGGGCATGGCAGTTTCGCCACCGGGCAAACGCTCGACGAAGCGTTTCACTGGTCGAGCACACTCGAAGAATCGTGCGACATTGCGCTCGACGCGAAATTGATCGGGGAATCCTTCATCGAATATCGTCGGATGAGCGAAGCGTACGGAAAATGGTAGCGCGTCTATTCTGAGATTTGATCCGGCGCGCCGGCGAATTTCTCTTTGCGGAGCGGCGCGATTGCCGGCGTGCCGGAACTCAGTTCCCACAACGACGCTTTGAGGCGTCCGATTTCGCGCAACAATTCGTGCCGCTCGCGTTCGTAATCTTCGAGAATCACTTCGAGATCCGCCAACTCGACCGATTTATCTTGAATCTGGCGCACCAAGTCTTGTACCGCGCGTTGTTTTTCTTCGTCCATTTTTTCTTCTCCCAAACAAAAAAATCCCCGGTTGCGTCCTCTGCCATTCATCGGCAAAACATTCCGCCTTGCGGAGAGAAGACATCACCGGGGCAAACGTGTGTTCAATCGTTTTTCGTTTCGATCAATTCACGTTCGCGTTGGACGGCTTGACCCCGCCGCCACACGCTTACCCCATAACCAATCAGCACAACCGCAATCAAACTGTACGCTATCGCTAGATACTCCATCGCGTCACCCCGTTGCCTCGCGCAGAAAATTTACCTGGTCGCGCGCTTGTTCGAGCCGCAGGCGTTGAAGCAACAGGAACGCGAACAACAACGTGAACGACAAGAGACAGACCATTAACGTTTGCGTCATCTGCGGCGCGAGTCCGCCCTCGCCGGTGACGTACGTCGGATGCATCGTGCGCCACAACGCGACCGAGATGTAGATGATCGGCACATCGAGAAAGCCGACAATCGCGAGCACCGCAGCGAACCGCGCGCGGCGTTCACCTTCCGCCGAACCGCGCAACATCAAATAGCCGACATAGATCATCCACAAAACCAAGGTCGTCGTGAGCCGCGCATCCCAGACCCAGAACGCGCCCCATGCTTTTTTCGCCCACAAGGGACCCGTCAACAAGACGAGTGTCGTGAACACCACGCCGATCTCCGCCGCGGAAAGCGCGAGCGCGTCCCACTTGCGTTCGCGTTTCCACAAAAAAATGAGACTGGCGACGAACACGATAAAGAACGCGAGAAAGCCGACCCACGCGCTGGGAACGTGAAAGTAAAAAATCCTCTGCGCGTCGCCCATCGTTCGCTCCATCGGCGCGTAGAACAATGCCATGTACAGACCGATCGCGATATTGACGAGCGCGAGCGCGCCGATCACGCGCGCAATCGGCGCGATTTTTTGATCGTCGAGAAATTTCCAGTATGACCCAATGGACAAATGCTTATCACTTGCCGTGACGTGCGCTGCGATAAATTCACCACCTGACATGGACCCTCTCCCACTATTTGACCGCGCGGATTAGTTGACCACACGACCAATCGCCGTACCGCACTTGGCGCAAAAGCGATCGTTCGATTGCGCGCGCGTGCCGCACTTGACACATTTGCGTTCGATCATCGCGCGGCGGCGCAATTGCTTGACCTCTTGCTCGATGGTCACATCCTCATTTCCATCTACGACGGCGCGATAACCATCGAGTTCGCGCAAAATCGCGACCGCTTTGCCTTCGTACTTGGAGCGCATCGTTCGATAATCCTCATCCGACAACTTGCCCATCACGTGATCGGATTCCAGGTCGCGGATCGCCGCGTACATCGCATCGCGTTGAACGACGAGATTCTCGACGGTCGGGTCCGCGGCGGACGCGAGGAGCGTGTCATCCGCGCGCCCGCGCGCGAACAACGGATACGCGATAAACGCGACCGCCGCGACGATGACAAGTGCGATTGCAACTGAAGCCATTCGGTAATTCCTTATGCCTGAACCAAAACTTCCTGGGTGCGCGCGCGCGCGAGGGCGCGTTCTTCGCGCGGATCCGGCAACACCGCGATGAGCGTGCCACCCACCAGCACCGCAAAGCCAACCCACAGCCACACGATGAGCGGATTCACGATCACTTTGAGTGTCGCCGTGCCGGCTTTGTCGTCGAACCCGGCGAGAATCACGTAGAGGTCTTCAGTCGCAGTCGTGCGAACGGCGACCTCGGTCGTCCATTGCGACATGTCCGGATTCGGGCTGGGATAGAAATCTTTTTCCGGCGCGAGCGACCCGACGCGCGCGCCATTTTCAAATACCGATAACTGTGCGGCAATCACTTGATGATTCTCGGTCGGATAAATCTGCAAGCCGTCGAACTGGAGCGTAAAGTTTTTGATCCGCAATGTTTCGCCCGATTTTAGATTCGCCTGGGTTTCGACTTGATGGAACGTCGAACCGGCGATGCCGATGACTGCGAGAATCACGCCGATGTGAACGATATAGCCGCCGTAGCGCCGGCGATTTTGCGAGACGAGGTTGACGCCCGCCGCGACCCAGTTTTCATTGTATTGTCGCCGGCGCGCGAGGAGTCCGCGATAGAATTCGAGCGCGATCGTTGCAAGCACGAACGCGCACACACTGAACACCAGATTGCTGATCGGGTTATTCACGCCAACGATGACCAGCACAACCGTAGCAAGTATCGCGACAATGAGCGGGCGCAAAAAGTTACGCACGAGATTCTCGAAAGTGGCGCGCCGCCAACCGATCAACGGACAGATGCCGATCAGCACAATCAGCGCAAAGAAAATCGGACCGTTCACTTGATTGAAGAATGGCGCGCCAACCGTCACCTTTTTTTGCGTAATCGCTTCGCTGACCATCGGAAAGATCGTGCCCCACAACGTCGCGAATGCCGCGCCGACGAGAATCAAGTTATTGAGCAAGAACGACGATTCGCGCGAGAGCAGTGAATCGAGTTCGTTCTCTTCTTTCAAATCATTCATCCGCTCGAACATCAAATAGAGGAACGACAACAATGTCACGCCGAGGAAAACCAGGAACCAGGGACCGAGACTCGACACACCGAACGCGTGCACCGATTCGATGACGCCGCTGCGCGTGATGAACGTGCCGAGCAAGGACAGGATGAACGTGAGCATCACGAGCACGAGGTTCCACACCTTGAGCATCCCGCGTTTCTCTTGAATCATCACGCTGTGCAAGAACGCGGTGCCGGTGAGCCACGGCATCAGACTCGCGTTCTCGACTGGATCCCAGCCCCAGTAGCCGCCCCAGCCCAGTTCCATGTACGCCCACTGCATACCGAATACCAAGCCGAGTGAGAGGAACAACCAGGACACAAGCGTCCAGCGTCGCGTCGTGCGAATCCACACGTCGCTCAAACGTCGCGTGAACAACGCCGCCATCGCGAACGCAAAGGGAATCGTAAAGCCGACGTAACCCAGGTACTGCGTGACGGGGTGAATGAACATCCCAGGATTCTGCAAAAGCGGATTCAAGCCATTGCCGTCGCGCGGAAGAAAATCGAGCATGCGAAACGGACTGCCGACGAGCGATGCGGCGAGCGTTGAGGTCAACGGCAGTGCGATCACCGAACCGACTTCTTCAGGATTCGCGGCAATCGTCATCAACGCGAGGAAAAACGCGAGCGTCGTGCCCAAGCCCGCGATGACATACGGCATCAATTCTTGATTCTTGCGCCGATTCTGCACGAGCACGACTGCGGTGAACAGCGCGAGAATCCACGCCCAGAACAACAACGAACCTTCTTGCCCGCCCCACAACGCCGAGACGTTGTAGAGCAACGGCTGGGCGCGACTGGTTTGCCGCGCGACGTACTCAAAGCGGAATTGATGCGTGATGAGCGCCCATTCGAGAATCGCGACGGCAAGCGTCGTCAGCGCGGCGACAACATAGATCGCGTTGCGCGCGCTCGCGTACACGTCGGCGCGATTGCGGCGCGCGGCGTAGATCGCCGCGCCGACCGCGTAGAGGGCAAAGAGCAAACTGAGGAAAAGTGATGCGTAGCCGAGGTCAGCCATCGCAAAGTCTGTCATAGCTTTGTCTCCATCATTAGCCAAGCCACATCACGAAACGAGCGCAACTCCATCGTTGCGCTAGATGTGATTCATTTAGCGTCAGAGGCGTTCGGTTCGGATTCGTACTTGGAAGGACATTTAACGAGGAGCGTGTTGGCGTAAAACACGCCGTCCTGCCCCAGTTTTCCTTCGGCGACAACCGTTTCGCCCTTGTCCATCGTGTCGGGCACCACGCCCTTGTACACGACCGGCAGAATATAGTTGTCTTCTTGCAGATTGAATTTGAGCGTCAACGTCTTGTCGTCGAACTGAATGGACGATTTGTCGAGCGGCGCGTTGATGCGGACAGGTTGATTGATCAGCGAGCCGCGTTGCGCGTTCAGTTCTTTGAGATTCAAATAGTAAATCGCGTTCGATTGGAACGATGAAAACGTGACGAACGCGACCGCACCGAGGATGAGCAACCCGGCAATCATGAATTTCCATTTCCCGCCCGTCTTGACGGATGCAGTCCGCTCTACCGTCGGAACCGCGACACTACTCATTGCGTCACACTCCTTCTGATTTTTTCACCTGCAGAATACCAACCCCAAGTCTAAAACCGGTCAAAGCACAGTCAAAGCCACGTCATAGTTTGATTTGGAACAATCACGGCAGCGCGTCTCCCCGGCAATCGTGCAAATTGGGAATTTTTCGCCAACGCGCGGAGAGCGCGGAGTTCATGTTCCAAGGTTTCTGCGCGCAATTGGTTTAGAAAATTTTACCAAGTTGGTCGTCAAAATCACAAATTGCAGAATCGTCCGGTCTTGGATCTGTGCATCGAATCGTACGGCGGTTAAAAAAATGTTGGTCGGACGACAAACCCTTGACGTCTGATCTCACCCGACTCGAACTCAAATCCGGAGAATCTAGGAACATTGAAATGGATTGCCGAACCTGAAGGTGAGTTTGGCGTGGGTGCGATCTACGTCTCTAGTCCGAATGTAATGCGAAGATTGTGCAGAGCACACTGATCATTGTTTGTGCGTCCAGTGTCTGTCAGTGATGTGGATTGCGTGGTTTAGGAATGGTGGCATCGTCCACTGACCGCGAGCGGTGGAAGCAACAAGAGCGCAGAGGTTCCCGTTTCCTCTGCGCTCTTTACGTTCTCGGCGGTAAAACAAATCCAATTCTACTTGTTCCCGTTTCCCCGGTCGCCGTTTCTAGATTTTTCCGCAGAACGCGGTGTTGATGCCCAACTCGTTCATCGCCGCGGCTTTCGCAAACAACGCGCGACGCGCGTCCGCTTCGCTTGGCGCGTAAACAACCTGGATGTGATTCGCTTTGTGGCGCGCCATGAATTGATCGCGTGAGATGCCGCGCATCACCAGGTGCATCAGGGGCCATTGCGAGGTCGTCTGCTTCCAGTTGTCTTGCGCGATGTCATCCGGCACCGCAACCGCTTCGCCCAGACCCAGGTCGCAATTGATCTGGTTGTTCGCAACAAACACGCGACTCCACACGACGAACCCAGGTTTGCTAATGCCTTTGATCGTGCTTCCGCCGAGCGGAAAATACATCGCGGGTTGACGTTCGCCGGTCGCGCCCACGTACCCGCCGACAAAATGCGCCGGCGGCGCTGCGCCGGAGATTTCGAGAATCCACACGAATTGATCGCCGACCTGGCGACCCCAGCGCACATCGTGCAACGTCGTTTCCGGCGCAAAGCCAAAAATGTTCCACAGCCGATTCGTAATCAGCGCGTCGAGTCCGGCACATTCGTCCACTTCGTTAAAATGCGGAATGGCTTTGCCCGCGAACAATTCCTTGCCCGTGACTTGGTGGCAGACCGGCGGGCGCTCGACATTGTTGAGCAAGCCCTCGACCAAATCGGACGCGGGCGTGACATCTTTCAATCCTTGCTGATACTGAATGCCAATCGTGTCGCAGCCAAATTCATCCGCGATTCGCACTGCCGCGATGTACATCTTGCACTGCGTCAACACTTGCGCTTCGGTCAGTTCGGTTTTTTCATCCTTGCCGAGATCGAACCTCATGCCTTTGGCAAGCAACCAATCGTACACCCCGCGCGCGTCTTGATCCGACACGGTTCGCATTTTCGCGAACAACGCGGACTGGCTGAGGCGTTCCTTGAACACACCGACCGGGCTGAGCAATTCGTCCGGGATGATCGCGTTGTACATCCCCATGCACCCTTCGTCAAAAATACCCATGATGCTTTTGTTCGCGCGAAATTCTTGCGCGAACTTGGCGCCGATCTTTGCCGCGCTCGCCGGTATTTTCGCGTCGGCAAACGCGCGGACGTGCGCTGCGTCGTGCGCGACCTTGCCGGTCTTGAGCCATTTCCGCAGACCCTTGATGAAAAACTCGTCGTCGAAATTTTCGCTCCACAACGTCGAGTACTTGACGCCGGCTTTGGTGAGCGAGCCATTCAAGTTCAACATCCCAACCAAGCCGGGCCACTGCCCACTCCAATTCGCAACCGTGAGAATCGGACCGCGATGGGTCATCAGTCCGGGCAAGACGTGATGCGTGTACTGCCACACCGCTTCGGCGACGATGAGCGGCGCATCCGCCGGAATGGTGCGAAATACTTGAATGCCGCGTTTCTGCGAATCGAGAAAGCCGTGCTTCGCTTGCGGATCGTACGGATGCGCGCGCTTGACCCTCCAGCCCTCGCGCGCGACCGCCGCGATCACTTGCTTTTCCATCGCGTCCTGCGCCGCCCAACAATTCTGGTTCGCCGATAATCGCAAATCGCCACTGGCGACGAGATAAACTGTTTTCATAATTTTCTCCAAGTTACCATCGTCATTGCGGGGCGATGAAGCCATCCCCAACCCCACCCTAGCCCTCCCCTTCTTAAGGGGAGGGTTGGAAGAGTAGATTGCCTCGCCGCATCGCGGCTCGCAATGACATCACAATTTTATTTTCGGCAGTACGAACGCATCCACGTCCGCGTCGTTCATCGGCACAGGCACATCGCGAAACAGTTGCCATGTTTCGACGTGCTCGACCGTTGCCCCCGGTTCCAGTCGCGTGAGTGGACCCAGGGTTTCGAGTTCGAGCATGTCCGCGTTCGTGAACGTCTCGACCGAACATCCCAGGTCGGTGTACTGCGCGTCGGATTGAAACGCGGTACGCTTGACGAACAAGTGACCATCGCGCGCGTGCGCACACCATCCGTCCGGCACGCTCGCGCCCAACTTTTGCGGACGGCTCATCGTCGCGTCTTGCCGCAACAAAATGTACTTGTTGCCCCATGTCCAACGCGGATCGGACATGTCGGTGAAATGCCACAGCACGAGCCGATTCGCGGCTTGCAAATCAGCCGGATGCTCGCCGCGTCGCGGCAGTGGCAGAATCGCTTTGCCGCCTTGCGCCATCACGCTCAACGCCCAGGGCGCGAATTCGACCGCCCACACGTTGTGATTCGTCAAGCGCTGAACCACGCGCGCCGACGCGGCGTTCGGCGCGAGATGCAATTCGATTTCCTTCGCGATGCCGGTCGTACGCTCGACGGGTTGAATCAATTTGATGCCGTCGCCGAGCGTTTCGAATTTGATCGGTGAATTATCCGGCGCGTACGTTCGCGGCAATACTTCCGGCGCGTGCCACAAACGATGCCCGCCATAGATGCGCCATTCGTCGCCGCCAGTCTTGCCCAGTTGATCCGCGTATTCCTTGAACTCGTTCGCCTCGCCGACGAAACCAAAGCGGATGATGCGCGGACCGACATCGAGCGTCGCGATCGCATCCACGATCTCATTCGAGGCACGACAACAATTCCAACCCTGGTAATTGATCTGTTCGATTCGCATGGTACGCTCCGAATTGAATGAGTCTTAGCATGTCATCGTGAGAAGGCGGTCTGTAGTGCGGGCGGGCAAGCTGCCCGCCGCTACAGTTCACCACGCGCGGCGTGATCCGCTTCGTCGTAATGACTATTACTTTTGTGCGCGCGAAACCTGGGCGCGCAATTTTGCGATGGCGGCGTTCGATTCAGCTCGACGTTCGCGCAACAATCTCAGATTGCCCGGCGATGTCCGCATCGCTTCGATGATGAGCATCTCTGCCGCGACGTACGCGTCGCCCATGTCCGCGACCTCGGACGCGATTTCTTGCGGAATCGTCGTCACGCCGTTGCAATCGCCGTGCAGTAAATCGTCCGGATAGATCGCGATGCCGCCGACGTGAATCGGAACGTGAATCTGCGGGATGCTCGAATAACCGTGCGAGCAAATCGTCCCATTCGTGAAAACCGGAAAACCGATCTTGCGAACCTGGTCAAGGTCGCGCCCCGCGCCGCTCGTGACCAGACCGACGGCGCCGAACGCTTGGTACACCGTGCACATGATTTCGCCGAACGTCGCGGCAACACTCGGCGAATCCACATCTTGAAACACGACGACCGCAGGACCGGACAATTCGCCAAAGCGTTCAACTTGTTTGTCGAGCGATGAGTACGCCTCGCCACCACGCGGCAACGCGGATGCGCGAAACGTTGCGGTCGCGGCAAAGCCAACCATCGGCGGCATTTCGGGAAACGCGGCGATGATGCGCGCGTCCATATAGCCGGTGTGGCGCGGACGCACGTCGAACACTTCGATGATGTTGCAAATCGTCGGCGAATCGAACTGGCGGAGTTTTTCGAGTGTTGATAGTGAGATCATGTCATCTTCGTCCTTCGTGAAAAATCGTAGGTGATTTTGGAAAATTGCCCTACCAATCTATCCTTTCACACCCCCAGCCGCGAGACCAGTCACAATATCGCGCTGGACGAAAATCGTGAGCAAAAGCGAAGGCAGCGTCACGACGAGCGCCGCCGCCGCGACCGGTCCCCACGACAATTGTTCGAACGTCATCGCGTTGAACACCGCGATGGGCAACGTGCGCGTCTCGCGTCCGGCGAGCACAACGCCGAACAAAAAGTTGTTCCACGATTGAATGAACGCGAGAATCGCGGCGACCGCAATCCCAGGTCGCGCAATCGGCATCGCGACGCGGTAGAATGCTTGCCAGACATTGCAACCGTCCGTAAGCGCGGCTTCTTCCAGTTCGGGGTGCATGTCCTCGAAGAAACTGATCATCACCCACACGACCATCGGAATTGTGAGCACGAGGTGACTGATCGTCACCGCGAGCAAACTGCCGGAGATACCCAGGAAGCGAAACAAGGTGAACAACGGGATCAAGTACGACAAACCAGGCGTGATCCGCGCGATCATAATCAACATGCCCAACCCTTGCGCCTTGCCTTTCGCGATGCCGTACCCGGCAGGCACACCGACGACAAGCGCGATCAAGGTCGCCGCGCCGGAGACGATGACGCTGTTGTACGCGTACAACACATAGTTGCTCTCGCGGAAAATTTTGAAATAGTTGTCGAACGTCGGCGGACTCGGAATGAACACCGGCGGATACGCGATATTGTCAATCTCGTTTTTGAGCGAGAGCGACAACATCCAGAGGAACACAAAGATCGCGGGCGAGACGACGACAAAGACCGCAAAGAACAGTCCAATACGCCCGAGCAGTTTTTTCAGCCGATAGTTCAAATCGAATTGAGATACCTGGGCTACCGATTCCATCGCAACCTCTCGCGCGCGACAAGCAAGATCATTGCCAACGCTAGAATGAGCACAAAGAATACGATGACCACCGCGGACGCATGTCCGATTTGAAAAAAGGAGAACGCTTGCAGGTACAAATACAGATTGATCGTCTCGGATGCGGTTCCTGGTCCGCCCTGCGAGATGACGTAGATGATGTCGAACGACTTGAGCGCGTCAATCGTGCGCAGGATGACCGCGATCATTAAAAACGGGAGGATCAAGGGAAAGGTGATGTAGCGGAACATATCCCACTGACTCGCGCCATCAATCACCGCCGATTCGTACGGCTCAGTCGGCAAGGACGCGAGTCCACCGAGAACAATCAGCATCACGAGCGGCGTCCACTGCCACACTTCGACGAACGCGAGCGTGGGAATCACTGTGTCGGCGGAGTACACCCACAGCTGTTTCGGAATTCCGACGAGACTGAGCAGATAATTCAGTACGCCGATTTGTGGGTGAAACATCATCGTAAAGACGAGCGCGATCGCGACCGGCGTCGCCATCATCGGCGCGATGTAGATGCCGCGCAACAATCCGCGCAGAGGAAATTTTTGGTGAAACACTTCGGCGGCGAACACGCCGAGTACGACCGGCAAGAGGACGGAGAGAAAAGTAAAGTACAACGTGCGCGGGATTGTCGAGAGAAAACGATTGTTCGTCGCGAGCATTTGAAAATTTCCCAAACCGATAAACTCGCTTGACATGCCGATGCGCCAATCGTTCAGACTCATCCACACGGTAAAGACCCACGGAAAAATGATCACGGCGAAAATCACGGCGATGGCTGGGATCATAAACCACACGTAGACGCTCTGACGACTGTATACTTTTTTGCGACCCAGGGATAGCGATACTGATCGCTTGGCAACTTCCACATGCACCTCGTTTTCCACCCCCTCCCTCACCCTCCCCCGTCGTTGACGGGGGGGGGAAGGGGTAGGGGTTATGCCTTCTCGCTCTTTTCCAAAATCGGTTTGAACTCGTCGGTTGCTTTCTTGAGTTCGCTCGCGGGATCCGCACCGCCGATCATGTTCGTGAGTGCGACGCCAAAGATGTCGCGGAACTCGGTCACGGGTACGACGATGGGCAATGCCGCGCGTCCGATCTTGCCGGAGGCGACGACGGTATCCACCCATTCCTTCGGAACCGTGAGGTTCTTGAGCGCGTCGGGATTGGTGTACACCGAATTGCGTGCTTGCGCGCCTGATCCTGCGGCGAACGATTTTGCCAGGATACTCTTGCTCGCCGCCCACATCGCAAAGTACCACGCCGGTCCCTTCTTCTTACTGAAGGACGAAATGCCCAGCCCGTCACCGGTCATGCCTGCCCAATTCCCTTTGGGTCCCGCCGGCGCAACCACGTACGCGACCTTGCCGACGACCTTGGAAGACTTGGCGTCTTCGAGTGGCGCGGCAAAGCCGACTCCGTCCCACCACATTGCTACCTGTCCGAGCGCGAACGCCGACTGGGATTCGTTCCAGTTGAAACCGGCGACGCCGGGAGGCGCAAAGTTCTTCTGCAAGTTCTGATAGAACTTTGCCGATTCGATCGCTTCGGGCGTTGTAGTGTTCAAGTTGAGCTTGTCGTCAATCAGATCAATGTTCCACCCCAGCACCATCAGACACCACAGATACGCATTCGCGTTCTTGAGTCCGCGTCCGACGAAGCCGTAAACGTTTTTGCTGGGGTCATGCAATTTTTGCGCGGCAGAGACGACATCGTCAAAGGTCTTGGGGAGCGCGACACCTTTCGCCGCAAAGAGGTCTTTGTTGCAGTAGAGCACACCATAGTCAATCTTGTTGGGTAGCGCATCAATTCGTCCATCTGGCTCGGTTGCCCACGCCTTGCCGGCTGCGGAAAAATCATCCCAGTCGAACTCGGGAGCCGTCATCGTCGGATCTTTGAGGTAATCGCGAATGTCGGTGACCCATTTGTTCTTGCCGAACAAACGCTTTTGCACGTGGAACGAATAGTAAACGACGTCGAAACTCGTCTGTCCCGATTGGAACTCGACGGCGAGTTTCTGCCGCTGTTGCTGTTCAGCCGGCTGGTCCACGCCAACCGTGATGCCGGTTAGCTCTTCGAATTCCTTGATGTTCTGAGCCATAATGTCGCCCTGCGTGTTTTTGATGAGCAGAGCTTCGATCTTTTCGCCCTTGAAGCGTTTCCAATCGAACTTGTCGCCGGTCGTTTTCACGACGGCAGGTGCGGTGGGTTGCGCCGCCGGCGCAGGCGCCTTGGTCGGTTCGGGAGTCGGCGCGCACGCGTTCAACAGAGATGCGCTTGCCAATCCCGCGCCTGCCAACACGGATGATTTGAGAAAATCTCGGCGGGTAATCTTGTCGCTCATGTTTCTCCTCCTCGAGAGAAAATTAATTGATGGTCAGTCCGGTAAAACCAATGCAGAACCTTTGCGCTTGCCCTCACCTCCTTCGTGGCTTGCCAGGTTTATGACGAATGCTCCAACGCATGGCAAATCTCCAACAACTCGTTCACGCGAAAATCCGATGTGGTGTACTGAATATCTGCCATCACAATATCGCACGGCGCAAGGTCATCGCAAATGCGCCGCATATCGTTTTCGATTTCATCGCGCGGCGCGTCGTGAAATTTCACCGGCGAGTACATCACCGCGCGACGCGTATCGGGAAACAGCTCGCGCACACGGCGCAGATCAGAGACGATGCCCATATCGAGATAATCCATCTTGGGTAACTCGCCCAAAACGGACAAGTACGGATTTACGTTCCAGTTGCATGTGTGCACGCCAAAGTACTCGAACTGCTCTGCGATTTGCTTGTCGTACGGGAAAATAAATTCGCGGTACATGACCGGCGAGATCATGTTCATCACGCAATTGCTCACGTCGAGCTGATTGATCGCAAAGCCGGACGCGCGTTGCCGCGCTTGCACGCGTTGGGCAAGCGCGATCATCACATCGGCGATCAACGCGAAAAACTGGTGCGCGAGTTCCGGCGTCTCGACCATCGCGGTGAAAATATGCTGACCATAGATGTTGAACGCGTTGTTGAGTACGCCCTGCCAACTGAAGTAGCCGTGAATCTTGCCCGCCGCGCGTTCGATCACATCCATTTGGCGATCCAGCTCGCCAACCATCGGCGCGTTCAACAAATCATTCACCTGAAGACTCGCCAATGCTTCGAGCGACAAACTGGGGCGGCGAATGACGTGAGGCCATCGGTCGCGCGCGTACTCCAACTCGCCGCCAAACACCTGCGCGATAAAGTACGAACCGTACGCGCCAGAAATCGTCCAGGTGTCGTCCACGCGATTCACGTCCCAGTAGGCGATGGTTGGAAACGCGCGGTGCAGTTCCGCCTTCATCGCGACGAGCGTGTCGTGGCGATAAACTGGGTCGGTGTGCCAACGTTCCGAGAAATCCACGCCGCACCGTTGCGCGTACCACGCCGGCTCGAAACCGAGCGACACGCGCATCGGCGATTCGGCGCCGTCAGCTGGCTCGCGTCGCGCGGGACCGCTGATCGGAATGTGGTTGCGAAGTTGGCGCATCGCCTAACTCGACACCGCCACCTTGACGACGATTTTGCGAACGCGCATTGACGCGCCAGAAACGTGCGTGGGCGCGTGCGCGTCTTCGGGAAAGAGCACCGCGAGTTGTCCGGCAACCAGTGCGACCGGTATCGCGTCTTGGCGCGTAAACTGGGAGAACCAAATATCTCTCCCGTCATCGTACGGCGTCGTCGGCGTGAGCGCGCCCGTCGGCGTCCAGTAAATCGTCTCCTTGCCTTCGATCACGTACTGAATGTCAATGTACTTGCGGTGTCCTTCGAACGGCACCGTGTCCTGGGGGATTTTCGTTTCGTACGATTGCAACATGCCGTACACGGTTTCGCCGTCAATCGGAACGATGCCGTCGGCGTGACCGCGCCAACCTTCACGGCGCAGAAATTCGATGGCTTGGTCGAACGCGGAATTGGTGCGGAGTTGCGCGGGCAAATGCGCGAGGTCAGATACAATCATTCGAATCCTCCAATATCCAGCCCAACCTTGCGAAGGTTTTCAATCGCTTTTCTCAAAAATCGCGCGACGTCAATTAATTCGATTTCCAACAAATAACGCGTGCGAACCTTCGCAAGGGTGAGCAGTCGCGAAAAAATTATCGCGCGGGCGCGGCAGTGGAACCGCGCACGATGAGTTCTGGCTTGAACACGCGCGTTTGTGTCGGGAGCGCGGTATTCTGCATTCGCGCGAACAATAGCTGTGCCGCTTGCGCGCCGATCTCGTATGTCGGTTGACGAACCGCAGTGAGCGGCGGCGTGAGTAGCGTGAGCCAGGGCATATCGTCAAAACCGATCACCGAAATATCTTGGGGGATGCGTAATTTTTTTTCGGCGATGGCTTGGAACGCCCCCATCGTCATCAAGTTGTTCACCGCGAATATCGCCGTCGGTCGCGGCGCGAGTTCGAGCAACGCGAGCGTAGCTTCGTATCCACCCTGTTCTTTGAAATCGCCCGCGCGGATTAACGCCTCGTCCACACGAAGTTTGTGAGCGCGCAGGGCTTTTTCGTACCCTTTCCGTCGCTCCACGCCCACCGACACACCCAGCGGCGCGCCGACCAACCCGATGCGCTGATGTCCTAACTCGATGAGATGCTTGGTCGCCGCGTACGCGCCCGCGACGTTATCGAGCACGACTGAATCGGTGATGATCCCAGGTACCGTGCGATCCACCATCACCACCGGCATTCGCAAATTGAGAAGCGGACTGCAGTTTTTGCCAGTCGGCACGATAATCACGCCCGCCACGCGTTCGCGCGAGAGCACATCAATGTAGAGTTGTTCTTTCTGGAGATTTTCGTCGGAATTGCAGAGGAGCACCGTGTACTGATTTTCATACGCCACATCTTCGACCGCGCGGACGAGCGCGGTGAAAAATGGATTTTGAATATCGGAGATCACCAAGCCGATGACGCGGACACTCTGGCTGCGCATGTTGCGCGCGATACCGCTCGGCTGATAGCCGAGCTGGTCAATCGTTTGGAGGATTCGTTCGCGCAAATGCGGCTTGACGCGGGGGTTGTTGTTGAGGACACGGGAAACGGTGGCTACTGAGACGCCCGATTTGCTCGCAACATCTTTGATGCTTGCCATTCCAAACACCGCTCCTGAAAACGTTTACTTTGGAAACGGTTACATTGTAACCGTTTCCATTTTGTTTGTCAATACTTTTCAGCACGAATTTTCAGCGGAAAATTGACAAAAACAAGGGCGCGTGCTAAATTCTCCTGAGCCAAGCTTCATTGACTTGGGGGTGGTTGAGTCCCGGTGGGCTCCACAGTCTTCAAAACTGCTGGAAGGCGTTTATACGGCTTCGGTGGGTTCGACTCCCATCCACTCCCGTCGTGCGACGAGTGACGAGCGGCGTAGATTCCGGCGTCACTCGTCAATTGTTTTGTATGCGACGATCTGCTTACATTTATCTGTTGCGCTGCGCCGATGGTACGCTCTACACCGGTTGGACGTTCGACGTGACGCGCCGCGTGCGCGCGCATCAACTCGGTCGTGGCGCGCGCTACACGCGCACGCGTTTGCCGGTCGAATTGATCTATCACGAACGCTTGCCCTCGCGGCGCGCGGCGATGCGTCGCGAAATCGCGATCAAGCAAATGTCGCGCAAGCGCAAACTCGCGTTGGTGGATCAAAATACGTAGTACGAAATACTGACCGCGTATTGCGTCTTGCATATTTTCGGGAGAACCTGTGACATACGTACGCCAACTCAACGAACTCCGCCTCGCCGATCACAACTGGGCAGGCGATAAAGCCGCACGGCTCGGCGAGTTGATCGCCGCGGGATTCGAGGTGCCGACCGGTTTTTGCGTCGGCGCAGACGCGTATCGCGATGTGGTCGCACTGCCACTCAACGCGCAAATCGTCGCGCGCCTCGCACAAATTGAAATCGAAGACCCGGTGGAACTCGAAACGGCGACCGACGAAATTCGCGCGTGGATCGAAAACGCGCCTCTGCCCGAAGCACTCGCGCGCGAGGTCGCCGGCGCAATGGCGAACGCGCCGGTCGCAGTGCGCGCCTCGCGCGTGATCGAAGATGTGCCGAACCCGGCGGCGTCCGGCGTACCGCAAGCGTACCTCGGCATCGTCGGCATTCAGAACGTGTTGGATCGTTTGCGCGCGATTTGGTCAGCGCCCTGGAACTCGCGCGCGATCTATTTTCGGTATCACAAGCATATCGCGCCGCAACAGGTGACGATGGCGGCAGTCGTGCAACCAGTTCTCAACCCCGACGCGGCAGGCGTCATGTTTACCGCGAACCCCCTCACCGGCGCGACCGACGAAATTCACATTGACGCGACGCTTGGTCTCGGCGCGGCGATCATCGCGGCGCGCTGGAAACCGGATCATTTCGTCGTTCAACGCGATGGCGCGATCACGCGACGCGATATCGTGACGCAAGTGGTGATGGAATCACCCGCGCCAGAGGGCGGCATTCAAGCGCACGCCGTGCCGAACGAAAAACAAAACGCACCATCGTTGAGCGACGCGCAAGTCAACGCGCTCGCCATCCTGGGACACAAAATCGAAACTCACTTTCACGCGCCGCAGGACATCGAGTGGTGTTGTGTGGGCGACCGAATTATTATTTTGCAAGCACGCCCGCTGAAAAGTAAACAGGTAAACAGGTAGACATGATGACTGACGAACAGAATCTCGCGCGCGAAAATGATTATATCCTGCTCCTCGGTCCCGATGAGCGTCATCACTTGGCGCGGCTCCAAGCGACCCAGCGTTTCGATACGCACTATGGTTTCATTTTGCACAAGGATATCATCGGTAAACCATTTGGGAGCGCGGTGCGAACGCAACTCGGTCATCCGTACTTGTTGTTGCAACCATCATCGCACGACCTCGTGCGCTACATCAAACGCAACTCGCAAATCATTTTCCCGAAAGAGATCGGCTACATCATCTTGCGAATGAACATCGTCCCTGGCACGCGCGTCGTCGAAGCCGGCACGGGCAGCGGCGGATTGACGCTCGCGCTCGCGCGCCAGGTCGCGCCGAACGGACGCGTCTATTCATACGAAGCGCGCGAGGACATGCAAGCGATTGCGCGCAAGAATCTGGAACGCGTCGGCGCGCTCGATGCGGTCGAATTGAAATTGCGCGATATTCGCGAGGGCTTTGACGAACGCCACGTGGACGCGCTGTTTCTCGACGTGCGCGAACCCTGGTTGTACCTCGCGCAAGCGCGCGCGGCGCTCAAGGGCGGCGGCTTTTTCGGCGCGCTCGTGCCGACGACGAACCAGTTGACCGATCTGTTGCAGGAGATTGACGCACAAGGCACGTGGGCGGACATCGAGGTCGTCGAAATTTTGACGCGGCACTATAAAATCAACGCCGATCGTTTGCGCCCCGAAGATCGCATGGTCGCGCACACCGGCTATTTGCTGTTCGCGCGCGCAGTGGCGCGTCTCGAAAAAATGGAAATCGTCAGCGCGAAATCGGAGGAGGAAAAAGATGCCGTCGAAACCGAAGGATGATCTCGTCGTCGTCTACACATCGCCGGGAATGCTCACCGCGGAAACGATCAAGAACAAATTGGAAAGCGCCGGGATTCCGGCGATGTTAAAGTATGAAAGCGTCGGACGCATCATCGGCTTGACCGTGGATGGGCTGGGTCAGGTCGAGGTGCTCGTGCCGCGCGAACGCGAGGAAGAGGCACGCGCGTTATTGGAAAAAACGTAGAGACGTTCGAGTAGCGCACAACGTCTCTACATTTTTTCCAACACCACCGAGTAACCGTCCTCGAAATTTCCCTCCGCAAACACCTGCGCGATTTTCCAACCTGCTTGCGCCGCGATTGGCATTAGATCAGTCGGCGCGAGCAAGAGCAAATCGAACCACGCGCCGCGCCGACCATTGAGCATGAGTCGTAAACGAATCTGCCCGAGAGCGCGCCCGCGCCCGAGGTTGCGTTCCAAGTAACGCTTGTGCCATGGATTCGTCGTGCTCGGCATGCGCGTCGTCGCGAGAATGCGTCCGCGTGGCGACGTGACGCGATGCAACTCGCGCAACATTCGGCGAAACTTGGCGACTGTGCCGCAGATTCCCAGGTTGTTACCGAACAAAATGACCGTGTCGAATTCGCTCGCGCGCAACGGCAGTTTGCCGCAAAGATTCGCGCATCTCGCATCGCGCACCCCGCGCACGCGCGCCAACTCGACGATGCGCGGCGATACATCCAGCGCGGTCACGCGTAAACCGCGTCTCTGCAAGTACAAACTGTGCCGCCCCGCGCCGCACCCTGCGTCCAACACGCGCCCGCGCGCGAATTTCAACGCGGCTTTTTCAATCGGCAGAAATTCGCGATGCGTCGTAAAGTACCACGCGATATTTTCTATGCTTGCGTATCCATCGTCGCGTTCGACGCGCAAGTCCGCGCGCCCGATTTCATAAAACTGCCACAACGCGTCCGCGAAGATTTCTTGGTCGCTCATCTTTCACCCTGAATTTCCCACAGAATCATTTCCGGCGGACACAAGAACCGGACACGCGGCGCGCCCTTGCCTTCGAGTCCGATGCCACGCGTGACGTACAACGTGAACGCGCCGATATGATGCCGCCCGACCTCGAACTGTTTGCCGTACAGCGATGCCGTATAAATCGCGCCGAAAAACGGAATGCGAACTTGACCGCCGTGCGTGTGCCCGGACAATTGCAAATCCACGCCCTGCTCCGCCGCGACCGGCGCGAGATCGGGCGAGTGATAAAGCAGAATCGTTAGATCGTCCGGGTCACCGTGCAAGATTGCATCGAGCGTAGCGCCGTCCACGTGCGGCTTGTGCGTGCACGTAATGCCGACGACATCCACGCGTTGTCGTTCAAACTCCAGCGAAACGCGCTCATCACGCAGCCAACGAATCGGCAACCCGTCGAGCAGTTTTTCGACGACGTCGGGCGGGTCCACCGGCGGACTGCCCGTCACCGCGAACACGCCGAGCGGCGCGCGCAACTCGCGCAAAATCTCGCGCGTATGTTCCCACGCAATCGGGTCTTCGATGTTCGACAGATTCAGAAAATCGCCGGAAAACAAAATCACATCCGGTGCGAGCGCGCGCGTTTGCGCGATCAATTCGCGTTCGCGCGCGGTGATCCGCTCGACGTGAAGATCGCCGAGATGCAATACGCGCAAAGGTCGTCCGTTCGTTTTGAGTTTCGCTGTTTGCAAGACCTGGCGCGTCACACGTAAGCGATGCGGCTCGAACCAAAAACCATAGACGACGAGCGCAGTACCGATCACTTGCGCGATGAGGTTGAACGGCAGCGGCAATGCGGCAAATACCGCGCGCATCGTCGCGAGCACGATCATCGGCGGTTTCGCCGGTCCGAATGATTTGCCGGCGCGCGGCAACGCGGCAATCAAAAGCCAATCGCCGAGAAAGAACAACCACACGACGAACGCGAGCCACACATCGAATCGCGTGGGCACGAGCGCGATGCCGAACAAGAGCGCGGCGAACAGCAACGTCGGAATACTTTCAATCGCATCGGCAAAGCGAACGAGCCAGTCAAAGTGACTGCTCATCGTACCGGGAAAATGTTTGACGTGCGAAAAATCTTTTGGTTTCATCGAGCGATGATTATACCGGGAATCGCGATGTTTGCAAGGCGAAATTTGATTGACGCTAACGCGGGCGCGTGTTATAATCGTCGCCGTATCCGAAAGGAGGCATCATGGAATGGGAAGAACGAATCATGGTTGACCCTAAAATTCTGGTCGGCAAGCCGGTCGTCACAGGGACGCGGTTAGCCGTCGAGTTTATCATTGATTTGATTGCCGAAGGTTGGAGCGAAGCAGAAATCTTACGCAACTATCCTGGTTTGACTCACGAAGATATTCAGGCATGCTTGCGGTACGCCGGTCAAGTGCTCAAATCGGAAAAAGTGTACGCCGTAGCATTTTCATAAGGAACCCGACCAATGCGTTTTCTCGCCAATGAGAACTTTCCGGGTGATGCTGTTCAAGCCCTACGTGATCACGATCATGATGTTGTCTGGATTAGAACTGACGCGCCTGGCAGCAGAGACGATGCTATTCTCCAACGCGCCAGAAGAGAAAAACGGATTCTGATTACCTTTGATAAGGATTTTGGTGAACTTGCTTTTCGTTCCAAGCTGCCAGCAGAATGCGGCATTATCTTGTTTCGGATTTCAGTCAGGTCTTCATCGTACATCGCACGCGCTACGGTTCAAGCAATTTCGTCGCGCACCGATTGGGAAGGTCATTTTGCCGTGGTCGAAGAGAACCGAATTCGAATGAGAGAATTACCCGCGAGCACCTGAACCATGCTGTCCTTCCCTGAGAATTTCGTTTCCGTTGACGTTGAGACTGCAGGACCGAATCCCAGTCAGTATTCGCTTCTTTCGATTGGGGCGTGCCTGGTATCCAATCCGACGCGCGGTTTTTACATCGAACTGCAACCGGTCAATCGCAACGCGATCCCCGAAGCGCTCGCGATCAGCCAACTGTCGCTCGACGAACTTGCCGCGCGCGGCATGCCGCCCATGGACGCGCTGCGCGAATTTGAAGTGTGGCTCGCGGTCAACGCGCCCAACCCAGTTTTTCTCGCGTTCAACGCGCCGTTCGATTGGATGTTCGTCGCCGATTATTTTCACCGATTTCTTGGGCACAATCCATTTGGGCACGCCGCGCTGGACATCAAAGCGTACTTTATGGGCGCGTTCGGCGTGACCTGGGATGAAACGCGGATGCGCGCGATCATGGCGCGCTTGCATCTGCCCGCCACGCCGCTCACGCACAACGCGTTGAGTGACGCGCAGGATCAGGCGCGATTGTTTGGAAAGATTCTTGAAGCAATGAATCGCGATGCGCGCGATATGTGATGCGTAAAACTCTGAATCGAGGTGACAAATGAGCGATAGCACAAAACCGACGACCGAACTCGCACAGATTGTCGAATCGGCAAAGCGGCTCGGCGTAGAACTGGACGAGGCAGACGCGTTGCAATGGCTGACCGCGATGGCGGCAGGCGATGCGGGCGGCGATATTGTGTTCGATACGCGCGCTGGCGTGTTCGGGCACAAGGTCACGATGCTCGATTTTAGTTCGGCGGACCTCGCGCGCTTTCGCGCGATCGGACAGATCGTCGAGTTCAAGGACGAGCCAGGCATCGTCGAGACCGCGCTCGCGCTGTCCGGCTCCGCCGCGCAATCAAAAATCCAAACGTATCCCGGCGATTGTGATTACTTCGAACGCGTCAACATCAAAGCGCCGACGCGCGCCGAGGCATGCGCCATTCTCGCGCGCATCATGCGCGACAAGGCGTTGAGCGCGTTCAAAGGACCGACGTATCAGTTGATCGAAGTGAAATTCGGTTCGTATCCGCACGACGTTGTGAAAGAAGGCACGCCGGTGCGCGGCGGCTCGCCAATCGCGTGGCGACCCGACGAAATCGCGGCGGGCAAAATTGATGCGTTCAAACCGGATGGTGCGCCGGTCGAAATTCGTTGGGACGCGGTCGCGTCCAACCCAGGGTGGTGCAAATTGGATTGGGTCATCGCCGACCCCGCGCGCAAGCAATTGGCGAACGCGAGCAACATGCTCGACGTGACCTGGGAAGCGCCCGACAGCGCGATCACGCCGCTCGACGGCTATCTCGATCCATACTTTCAAGAGGTGTATCTCGACGCCGCGTCGGTGCCGATTTTTTCAAAACTGGCGCAACACGTTTCCGCCAACGCACTCGACGATTACGTGGCGCAACTCGAGCACGAAGTCCGAAAATATCTAACCAAAGACGTGAACTATGGCAAGGCGGCGAAACGGATGTACAACATTTTTCGATTGACCGGACGGTACGAGGAAGCCGCGTTCATTCGCGAATTGTTCGACGAGCCGGCGACGATGTTGTATCAGGTGTGGTCGCTCGTCCGCACGCTGGAAGACGTGGGGCAAGCCGATTCGTCTATTCCCAAAGAGCAACTGCTCGCGCAAGCCGACCAGTTGATTCTTACCGTGGTCAATACGCTCGAAGGCGCGCAAGAGGCGGAGATCGTGCGGCATCTGCTCAATCTCAAAGACGCGCTGGCGCAACATGAAGGCGCGCAACTTAGCGTCCAAGTGGACGCCGCGCGCGAGCAGGTGATCAACGTCGTCAATAATTTTTTCCACGATCGCCTGGTGGCGCTGCCGAAGATCAAATCGTACATGGACGAGTTTCAACCCGCGTGAAAATTCAAAGGGTCGTTCAAGGTTGATTGAAAAACGAGAGTGACGCGTTACGCGTCACTCTCGTTCGTTACAACCCGGAGTCCCTCGCGCCAAATAAACAACAGTCCTAGCCCGGTGATCAACACAAATTGGATCGCGTGCGTCGCCAACGCCACGCCCGCGGCGGTCGTCTCATCCACTCCAAACGAGGCGAGCGCAAAAATGCCGGCGGCTTCGTACGGACCCACGCCGCCGGGCGCGGCGGGAATCATCACGCCGAAATTGATCATCGCCATCGTCATCACCCCGGCGACCGCGCGGCGTCCGTACGTCGGCAGCGCGCCGAACGCGATGAGCATGAAAAAGTACGTCGCGGCTTCCAGCGTCCAAATCGCGATCGAGAGCAACACAATCACGAGCACATCGCGCGATGATTTGAGCGAATGCAAACCGAGTACGAACGAGCCGAGCATTCTTTCGATGCGCGCGGCGAACCTCGCGGGCAACAAGCGCGTAAACCACCGCAACGCGCGCAACGCGAGCGACTCGCGCACGAGCAAGAAAATCATTCCGCCGAGCGCGATCCCAAAGATCAACGTCATCGCCACCGCGATCCACTCGGCGATGGACGGCAAATCGAGACCCAGCCGCTCGAACAATACCAGCGCGGCGACGAGAAAACCGATCAGCGTAAAACCGTCTGCGACGCGTTCGACGATCACCGTCGCAATGCCGAGTGTTTTCGAAATGCCTTCGCGCTTGCCCAGCCAATAGCCGCGCGCAAATTCGCCGGGACGCGCGGGCAGAAGATTGTTGAGCGAAAAACCGACGATCAGCACGGGGAACAAGCGGCGCACCGGAATTTTTTGCGTCGGCGCGAGAAACTGTCGCCAACGCACCGTTCGCAAAACGTAACTCGAGAGCATCGCCACCACCGCGAACGCGGCGAACCCATAGTTCACGGACGCGAACGACTGCCCGAGTTTCGTCCAATCCACGCGACCAAGCGCGAGGTAGAGGAACACCCCGGTGATCGCGAGACTGGCGATGAGCGTGATAATTTGTCGAGGTTTCAAAACACTGACTCGGGACGAAAGACAAAGGACGAAAAACCTTGGTCTTTCGTCTTTCATCCTTCGTCAATCCTTACGGTTTAGTAAAAACAAGGATGCGCTGATTGCCGGAATCCGCGACGTAGAGATTCCCTTGCGCGTCGAACGCGAGACCGGTCGGCAAGTTGAACGACGCGAGGTCGTTGCCGCGCGCGCCGAACACGGACAGCAATTTGCCATCGCTCGCAAATTTCATAATTCGCGCGCCTTCGGGATCGGACGCGAACACGTTGCCCTCGCCATCCACGGCGAGGTACGGTTTGTTGACCACCGTTTGCGTGTCCCAGGCATCCACCGCCCATTGCATCACAAAATTGAAATTCGCGTCGAATTTTTGGATGCGTTGATTCCACGTGTCGGCAACGTAGATATTGCCCTGCTTGTCTATCGCAAGCCCCACTTGTTCGAGGAACTGACCGGGATCGGAGCCGACGCCGCCGTACTGCGCGAGCGGCTCGCCGGTATTCGAGAACTTGGTCACGCGCTTGTTGCCCGTGTCCGCGATGTAGACATTGCCTTGCGCGTCCGCCATAATCGCGCGCGGACCATAGAACTGCAATGGACTATCGTGCGCGACCCCGCGCGTGTCGCCGTTCACACCCCAGGTTGTCAGGAACTTGCCGTTGTTGTCGAATTTCTGGACGCGATGATTCCAGGTATCGGAAACGAACACGTTCCCGGCTTTGTCCACCGCGATACCCCAGGGTTGATTGAACGTACCCGGCGGCGGCGCGACGCCATCCGGACTTTTCGTGCCCCAGGTCAGGAGGATTTCGCCTTTCGCATCGAATTTCTGGATGCGATGATTTTCCGAATCGGCGACGAACATGTTGCCTTGCGCGTCAAACGCGATGACGCGCGGGTAATTGAACTGACCTTTGCCCGCGCCGGGCGTGCCGAGCACACGCGCTGCGTCGAGCCGCACGAACTTTTTCGTGTACTCGTCTTCCGGTAGCGGTTGCGGCGGCACATTGCCGCCGTAATTCCACATCAGCGCCGCGACATCTTTGCGAACGTAAAACGAAAACAGATGCACGTAGGGCCACTGGCTCTGGTTTTCCTTGTAGGTGTGATAGAACCAGGTGTTGAACAAATCCAAACGCTGTTGCGGTTCGCGGAAATAATTCGCCACGCGTTCGAGGTTCAAATCCTTGTATCCTTCAAGGGGCCACCAAATCAGTTTGTACGTGCGCTTGGTGTAGCGGCTACCCAGCCAGGGTTTGACCGCCTCCTCGTTCTTCGAACCGACGATCACAACCGGCGCGTCGAAGGGCGCATTCGGACTCGCGCCATAGTACTGCGCGTTGCGATAATTTCGCAGATACCACACAAAGGGCCACGACGAGTCGTCGTCGTAGGCGACCTTGATCGCGCCGTTGTCGCACGGCACCGCTTGCGTTCTACCCGGCGTCGTCTGCGAACATAGCCGCCGCGACAACTCTTCGATCTCTTGCATCGCCGTCACGTTGTCGTGCGAACCTTGCGCGTAGATGATCGTCTCTTGCGCCGAATCGGGTTGGATGAACACCGCCAGCGCGGCAAATCGAATCGTTAACCCGGTCAGGAGAATCAACACCGCGACCGCGCTGATGCGCGCGACCTCCGTCGCGGTGAATCGTCGCGCGACGGCGAAGAACGCGGGACCGACGAACACGATCAACATGAACAGCACGATGATGAACGCGTTCGTCGCGGAAAGTTGGTTGAGTTCCATGCCTCCAAACGGACGCGGGGACACGATCAACATCACGAACAACACCGTAGTGAGCGGGATGAGGAGCGCAAGCCACACCGCGCCGCGCGCGAGCAAATCGCGCCAGTCCGCCGTGAGCAATTTTTCGAGTGCCCACCCAGTGACGAACGCGAGCGGAATCGTCAGGTGCATCGTGAGCCACGGCATTTTTTCGCCCGCCCAACTGAACAAGATGAGCACGCCCGCGGTCCACACAAACAGAAATGCCGGAAACGCACTTTCGGGTTTTTCAGAATCGTACGTCGCAAAGAATGTCAGCGGCGCGAGAAGCATGATGAACGCGACGACGAGTTGATCGGCAAGATTCGGCGCGACGCCCAACAATAACGGACGAATCGCGACGTAATAAAAAATGATCCACAGCATCCACACGAGTACCGCGACGAGCCGCACGGGACGATAGCGGTACCAGTACCAAAACATCGCGCCGAGACCAAAGAGGTACGGCAGAAATTCGTACATCGGCAACAGCACGAGCAAATAATAGTACGAGGGTTGACCGCCGCGTTGCACGGTTTGTTGCGACAACCAATAACCCAGCGAGCCAAGCAAGCCGGAGAAAAAGCCCGAGCCATTTGTAAAGAACGTCGTGAAAAAGACGACGAAGAGGGGCCAGAACAAGACCGCGCCAATCCCCCACACGCGCGCGTTCCACGTCAAACCCAGTAGCGCCGAGAACGCGACCATCGCCACGGTCAACGCGATGACGCGGAACATCACGTCCGGTTGCGATTGCGTGATGGACATGATCGTGCTGAGATCGCTGAACGCGGAGACGGGGAGAAAATCAGTTGCGAACAAGATCATCCAAATTGGATTGAGGAGGTACGTTATCACTGCTGGCGTGATGAGCGGAATCGAGAACGTACCGAAAATCATCGCGAGGTCAAAGCTGGGAATCTCGCGCCAGTCTTCGTCCGTCGTCTTGACCGTGAGCGCGCGCACCGCGCTGTACGTGGCGATCACACCAAACACCGGGATGCCGAAAATCGCGGAGGCAAGCGCAAGCCATTCGGACGACCACTTGACGCGCGGGCGCAAAAATTCGTACGTGAAATGCGCGCAGAGGAACACCGCAAAGACCGCGACAAAGATGAACGTCGTCTCCATCGCGGTGAACGCGAGCGAGAGAAACGCGGCGGAAGCAAAGAGCCAGCGCTCGCGTCGTTCGTCCAGGTATTTCCAAATCGCCAGCGCCATCAACACGACGAACACTTCGACGTAAATATCGTGGCGATTGAAACGCGAATAGTACATCACCGCTGGTGAAATCAACAGAAGCGCCGCGGTCACGAGCGCGCCCTTGCGTCCGAGCCACTTGCGGAAAAAGAACGGCAACGCGACGAGCACCATACCCAGGAACGTGTTCGCGAGACGCGCGCTGAAATCGTTATCGCCGAACAGCAAAAACGAAAACGCGGTGAGATGGTAGAGCAACGGTCCGTGATAAATCGGATTGTGTTGGTACCCGCGCCCGGTGTAGAGGTTCCACGACCAATCGGTGTGAATCGCTTCGTCGTGATTCCACGCGCGGTACGGCAGATCCCACAGCCGCGTCAGAATTCCCAGGACGACAATCGCGATGATGAGCGCGCGTTCCCAATCGAGATTCAACAACGCGCGGAACGGAGTATCCAACAAGGATGGACGTTCGGTTTCAACTTGCATAAATGCTTCCTGCCTATTTTGCCAATGTCAGATTAGCCATAGAGCACTTAGAGGTCATAGAGAAATCTTCGTTTTCTTCTCTATGTTCTCTATGCCCTCTATGGCAAAAAGAAATGTGACATTGCCAAACTATGATGATCCTCAGTTACCACTGATTTCAATCAATGCTTCGCCAGAGCGCAAATCGGCATCGAATCAAATTTTTATGCGGCAACCAGAAGCGGGTGATCTAATCGTCGCACCGCATACATCAGCGCGGCTTGCAGATCAGCCATTTCCAAATCCAGCATTTCGTCTAGAATCTGCACTGCCGTCAACCCTGCCGCGAACAAATCGAGCACATCAATCACGCGAATACGCATTCCGCGAATGCGCGGACGACCACCGCATTGTTTAGGATTGACCGTGATGCGCTCAATCAAATTAGAAGAAATTGCCATGTCTGACTCCATCTCTAGCCCTACGGACTGGGCATCCACAACACGACATTCTCCGACTCGAGCGCGCCGACATCGCGAAAGAGAAACCAACGCAGAAAATTCGCTTGCGGTGTGCGCGTCGTTTCCACGCGGTACGCTTGCGCGATCCAATTCGCGCCCGGCGCCGGCGCGTTTGCCGGCAACACGAGGGCTTGACTATCTGCCGCCGATGGGTTCGGCGCGATGAAGGCGTACGGAAAATCGCGCAACTCCCACGCGACGGCTGGGTTGAGCGACGCATCAATTGCGAACACGAGCGCGTGCGTATCGTTCGCGCGCCAACGCGATGCGGTTTCCAGGTCGCGCACCAGATCGCGCACGTTCGGCGCAGTCGCACGCGTCACCAGCAACTCTTGCGGATTCAAGCCAAAGAAATGCGCGGTGCCGTGCGGCGCGCCGACAAAATTGACGAGCGCGGTCTGTCGAATCGTCCACACACTCAACACGATCAGCAAGAAAAACACGCCGACATTTTTCGCGCGCTCGACGCCGACGGTCGCGAGCGTGACCAACGTCACGCTGAGAATTCCAATGAACGCAATCACGCCGACGAACGTTCCGCTCAGCTCTGCGCCGCTTCCCCGACCCAGCAAAACGGACAAGGAATCCGCGGCGTTGAGCGAGCCGCGCAACGTAAACTCGGCGATGAACAAATACATAAAGCCGGTCACTGCGCTCGCCAGAAACAACACCGGCGCTTCCTGGGTCAACAACAATTCGATTGCCCCCGGCGACACGCGAATTGCTTCGATCAATCGCTCCGCCCACGCGCCGACGTACCAACTCGCGAGCAAAGCGAACGGCACGACGATCACGACGAGATGCGCCGGGTTTTTGTCGCCGGAGAACGCGGACAGGACGAACGCGACGAGCGCCCATGCGCCGAACGCGAACAACAACGGTCGCTCGCGCGATTGAACGCGCCACGCGAACGCGAGATCAATCAGCGCGGCGACGCCAAAGAACAACGCGAGCGGATCGTACACGACAAACGCGCGGAACGGATCGAATAGCGATCCGCCCGGCATCCAGCCATCGAGCCAGATTCCAAACAGATTGAACGCCGCGCCAATTCCCGAACGATGAAACAAAAAAAGCGTGGCAACACCAACCAAGGTGATCGCAAATAGAATCGCTGATTGGCGCGTGACTGCCGGATCAAAACGCACGTCGTCGCGCGCCAAACGCGCGACCCAGCCCGCGCGTACCATCAGCGTAAACAACACCAACGCGAGCGCAATCGTCCACGCATCCGGCGCGGAGAGAAAGGCGAGCGCGGCGCACACCGCGGCAACCTGGGAATCGCGCGCGACGCGCGTGTTGAGGTAGCGCCACGCAAACACGAGCGCGGCAAGCGCGAACGTAGAGGCGAGCATCACGCCGTCCACTTGGCGCGAGAAAAAGACGAGCGTTGGCGAAAACGCAAACACGCTTGATGCGATCAACGCGCCGCCGCGTCCGAGCGGCTCGCGCAAAAATGCCGGTAACACGATCAGCGCACTGCCGACGAACGCGGGGATAAAACGCGCGGTCAATTCGCCCGCGCCGAACAATGCGAACAACAACACGTTCGACGCAAAGAGAAGCGGACTGCCGGTCAACGTGTCGGGTGCGCCGCGGAACCAGTTCCACGCGGCGAGGGCTTGACGCGCTTCATCGCCCGATAACGGCGCGCCATCGAGCGCGAGCAGACGGACGAACAAGCCGAGCGCGAACAGTGCAACGTACAGCGCGGCTTCCACGTTGAAAACTATTTTCTCAGCGCGCGTAGATTCTGACATCACCATCTTCAAACACCAATTGCATCACTTTGGCGAATTTATCCATCTGTGATTTGGAGAGTCCGTACTGAGCGCGTTCCTGTCCGCCGACGACGACGAAGTTTATAGCATACTTGTCAAGCAAAGTCAACGTTTCAGCCGTACTCAGCGTTTGATACAAACGCGCGAGGTCGCCCGCGCGGTCAATGCCGAGCGCATCGTCTTTGAAAAACTGGGAATTGCCGCGCCACTGCGATTCGTGCCCCGCCCAACCGAGCGGCGTCGCAAGACCGGTCGCCATCGAGATACGATTGCCGTAGGAGTACTCGCCGCCGACCGCCTCGGCAATCACCGCGCCGCGCGGCGCGTTCGCGTTCAGCCACTCCATCGCCGCGTAATCGCCGGGATTCGTCGCGCGAATCCACGCCAGTCCGTCGAGCGTCGGCGCTTTTTTGAATCCTTCGGCGCGATCCGAAATCGCGAACGCGGGATACACGACGCTCATCAACATCAAGCCGGTCAAGCCGATCACCCACGCGACACGCGCGACGCCGTTCAACACGCGCGCGAGATAGAACACCGCATACGCGGACGCAATCGCGAATAATGTCCACGCTTGAAAGTAGAATTTGAACACCGTGTTCATCCGCGTGCCGAACTGGTCGCGCAAGTACGCAAACTCGACGCCGAAGGTAAGCAGGAAACCGGTCAACGCGAGCAACACCACGAACGCGCCGCTCGCGTCAAACGCGAACGTTTCCGGCTGATCGTCCGACGCGCCACCGAACACGCGCACGCGTAACAAGACGCCCAGCGCGGGAAGCAGAATCAAAAATAGAATGAACAACCATGGCTCGTTGCGCAGCGGTCCAAAGTACGCCGCGATCAATCCGCCGGCATCCGGCACCGCCGCGCTCACACTCGCGCGCACCGCCGGGCTGATCGCGAACACAGTCGTCGCGATGAGCGCGATCGCGAGCGGAAACGCGGCGAGCGCCGCGAGGAATGGCGCGGCGAGATTCAGCCAATCGCGCGTCGCGATGCCGCGATGCTCACGCATCAACGCGACCACCAGGAACACGAGCAGGAACACGAACAAGCCGAACATCAACACGTACTGATGCAAGCGCGTCTTGACGAACAGCACCGGCAAAATGCCGCCGGCTTGCGATTGAAAACCCAGGTAGAAGGGCAAGTACATCAACACGCTTGCGCCAAATAGCGCGACGATAAAGACGATGAGGTCGCGCATCGCGCCGCTGTTCCACGCGCGCTCGACGCGATAGCGCGCTACCGCAAACGCGGCGACGAGAATAAATCCGTACGGCAAAATATCCCAGGAGTTGAGGAAGAACAAACCACCGAGGATTAAAGGATAAATTAAAAATTCAAAATTCGCAATTCGCAATTCGGAATTCGGAATTCGGAACCCAGGATTTGAATTTTGAATTCCGAATTTTGAATTCCGAATGAGGTTCAACGCGACCGCGAGCGCGAGGAGAACGAACGGCAACGCGAGGACGTGCGGGTGCATGTCGCCGAGCAGAAAACTGAATTGCGGAAATTCGTCAATCACTTCCTGGGTCTGACCGAGCGCGACATCGTGAATCACGCGCGAGGAACGCCACCACCACCAATTATCTTGCGGCGCAAACGTCCCGGTCACCGGCGCTTCGAGCAGCCCTTTCACATCGAACCACATCCAAAATTCGCGCGAGCCAACGCCGAGCGCGTGGAGCGACTCGAAGAATCCTTGCAGGTTACCGATGAGCACGAGAAACACCGGCGCGAACAAAGCCGAAACTAGGGATTGGAGATTGGAGGTTGGAGATTGGGGTACCCGCCGGTCGCTAATCTCCAAACTTCCCTGGATCAAATTGTACGCGAGTCCGAACGCGCCGGTCGCCGCGAGCGCGAACAAGAGCGCGATGGCAAGATTGAACGCGCTGCTTGACGCGACGCCGCTCAACATCGTCAAGATCGCGACGATGATGTAGCCGAAATAATAGTAGCTGATGGCGTATCCCGCGAGCCAGGGATCGCGCGGTGGAAACGTTTCGCTTTGCAAGACGCCGTTGAGGAACGCAAACTCCATCGGTTTTTCAGTCGCGGTGATTTCCGGCATGTACGCGCGCACGATTGCCCATGAGAAAAACGCGACCGTGAAGACGAGTTCGGTCGCGATGACGATGGACTTGTTCGCGCGCAACCAATCGCCAAGCGAAGACTGACCGCCGACCGCCGACCGCTGACCGCCTTTTTCGCTCGGCGGTCGCGTTACAAAGAACCAGCTCGCGAGCGCGACGAGGAGCGCGACGACGGCGATGACGCCGCGCGTGTTCGTGAGGAAACCGAACGTGGTCAATAACCAAAACGGGTACGCGATCAACAACAAGCCGAGCGGCTTGATGAACGCGTAGCCGCGATCCGGCAAATTCCGGAAAAATCGGAACGCGACTGGCAACACGGCAAGACCGATGAGTTCGACGAGCAACCACCACGACAAGACTTTTAACATTCTAAATCCTCTACGGCAACGGTTCGTACCGCAACCCAGGACGCATCCGCGCGCCGAGCGGCACGACGGTCGGTTCGGGTGTGCGCGTGGGCACGCGCGTCGGGCTGACGAGTGGCGACACTTGCACCATTCCAAACGCGTCAATGTTGATGACGTTCGTCGCGACGACGGTCGAATCGCGCGATTCGTTGAACGCCTTGTCCGGATCAATCGTGCACTGCCACAAATTGTTCTGCACCATCACGACCGAGCCGCCAATCCAAAACGGATACTTGCACGGTTTGTTCGCTTTCGGCTCGACCGTCGCGATATTATCCTGTAACAAATTCCCAAACGAGAATGTGATCTCGAAACAATTCGAGGTCGCGCCCGCGCAATAATTCGCGATGAATTTATTGTCGCCGCTGCCCAGGTTGCGTTCGCCGCTCATGTAATAACAGTTGCCGCTCAACTCGCACCGATTGCGCGTGATGACATTGTTCTTGCAGGCAAGGCAGACCCAGCCCGCCGTCTCGCAACCATTGAGATACTTGTTGCCATCCGGCGTCGTGCAACCATGATTGTTGCGATCCAACTGATTGCCGACGAAATAACTCGCGTTGCTATTGATGTTGAACGAACCCCAGCCGTTCAAGTCATTCAACTGATTGTTGACGATATTGTTCGCGTACCCATCCACGGTTGCGATGCCAATCGTGCCGCCGCGCACCACGACATTGTGCACGGTCGAATTCGTCGCCTTGAGCAGAATGCCGCCGCCGTACGCGAGTCCGCCGTTGATGATCGTCGGCGTTGGACGCGTGGCGAACTTGCATTCGTCGTACTGGCACAACCACGAACCCAGGTCTTTCGGATCCGTTTTCGCTTGCACCGTGATGCCGTCAATCCAAATGTTCGATCCCTCTGCCGTAATCGCGAATTGACGCGCGTTGCCGGTGACAATCGCTTGCCGCGCCGGATCGCCAAAGAGCGCGATGTTGTTGCCGACAATCTTGAGCGGCGGATAAACTTCACCAGGGCACAACTTGATGGACGATTGAATCACTGGCGGAATTTGATTCGCGCGCGTGCATTTCTCCGGCTCGGGCGGAACCGGCAATTTCAACTCAGCTTGATTCGTCGTCGAAGAAAGATTCGCGGTGACGTAGCGCCGTCCCGCTTGCTCGACCGTGTTCGATGCTGGCGCGGCGGCTTGCGAAAAGATTTGCGCCGCGCCGCTCACACCCGGTCCCACGATCTCCAGTCGGTAGTTGATGGGATACTCGCCGCCATTGTCAATGATGACATTGTACGTGCCGCCCGACCGAAACGCGCCCGACCAGAATAGCGTGACCTCACGCGTCGGCGTGCCCAGTCCCACTGGCTTGGGTTGTTCGCCGCGTTGCATCGCCGCGATTTGTTCCGGCGTAAACACTTCCATCGTCACGCGATACGCGCCCGGTGAATTGAACGCGATGCGAATCGTGGAATTGTCGCCGGTGTAATCGAACCGCCACTGCGCGCGTTGCCCCGGCAACAGCGTTGCCGCCGGCGTCTGCGCGTGCGCCGGCGTCATGGCGAAAGCCAGCATCGCGCCCAGCATCACTCCAAATATAATTCGCGCCGCGTGCGCGCGCATCCAATCGAAAATCAGAAATCGAAAATCGAAAATCATCGTCCGATCCACCAATCCTTCCTCGAACGTGGGTCCATAAATTGTCCGGTATCGCGAATCGCGACGGCGATTTGATTGTTCATCGCGCGTCCAATCGCTTGACCGGCGTTCAGCGCGGGCAACTGCGCACGCCCCGCCGCGTTCATCGCGTTGTACAAATACAGCAATGTCGGCTCGACACAAATGTTTTCGATGTGAACGGTGTATCCCGACACAACATTATCCTCGCGCGTGTATTTCAACGTCACGCGATTCGACGCGGCGTACAACACCATCACTTCGTATCCGCCCGGCATGCGCCCGATGTCGTAACCCGACCCAGGCACGCGAATAATTTCGTTCGGCAATGTCGCCATCCCGGCGAGCGTCACATTCCAATCGGTTAGCGGCGCGCCGCGACAGTTGCATGTCCAGTTCCAATCGTACACGCGATATGCGACCGTAAACGTCGGCGTGCGCGTATCCTGGAACAAATTGTAGAGTTGCGGCGCATTTGGATCCGAGCCGCCGCCCAGGTCAACGAGACCCAGGGTCGCGGTCGTCGTAACGTAACCGCGCAGAGCAAGGTTCAGGTCAGCGTGTGCTTCAGCGGGACGATCCGTGGGCGGTGGAATAATCGCGACCGTACCGTACACTTGACCGGGGACGTAGCAACCGACCGGCGCGATTTCCTTGCCGGCGAGCGGCAGAAATAACGTGGACGTGATCGCGTTCATCGCGCGCACGTCCGATGAGCGTCTGATCGAGTACGCGGCTTGTGAATCTGCACTCGCCACACGCGTAGACCACAACGCGAACATGCCCAACGCGAGCAAGAACGCGCACGCGCGGACGAGCGCGTCACTTCTTGATTTTGTAAATCTTGACTTGCTCATTCTCGTACACAAGATCCAATTGCCCTGCCTTCACCATCGCATCGAACTTGGCAAGCCCAACCAGATCGTAAAACGCGCGCTCCATCCCGCCGACGTAAATGTATTGCGCGCGGAATCGCGCGAGACCGGCGAGTGCGGCGGTCGCATCGTGCGTGTTGTAGATCGCACGCGCGGCGTCAATGCGCCGATCAATCACGCCGCCGTCCACAATCGAACGTTGTTGCTTTTGATGCCAGTCCCAACCGATGATCGTTGGCAACCCGGTGTAAATCGAAACACGCGAGCCCCAGTGATACAACGGCGCGTTGCCTTCGAGCACCACCGGCGACCCAGGAATGTTTTCGCGCATCCACAATATCGCGTCGCGGTCGAACATCAACGGCAACGGACGATTGTTGTCGTGGTAGATCGCGGTCTTCATGTAATCCATGCCGTTCAATCCCGGCGGCGCATCAGGCGTAAAACGATCGTTCACTTTGGCGGTCGCGGCGGTGATCGGATAAAGCAATCCGACGAACAGCAACACGCCGAACACACCGAACCAACCGTACGCGAACACGGAACGCCACACGCGTCGCGCGAAGAATGCAATGCCGACGGCGGACGCAATCGCGAGGAACACCCAGACTTGGAGATAGAACTTGAACACGGTGTTCATGCGACCGATGTCGCCTTTGTACGTGATGACCTCGACCATCAACGTCATCATCAGCGCGGCGATAATCAACAGAGCGAGGAGCCGCCGCACGGGGTCGAGACGCTGCGCGGGACGCAGCAACAGACCTGCCGCGAGCGCGACAAGCGGAAAGACGAACGCGAACACGAACAACTGCATCAAAATCAACATCAGCTCGAAAACAATCGCGATGCCGACCCCGACGCCGGTCAAATCATCGCGCGTCTGAATCGGCGCGGCGAACAACCGGTGCAACGCGAGCGCGCGCTCGAATTTCGCGCGCCGCGCGATCAATAACCGTACGAACCGCCAACTGCCGCGCGCGCGTTTATCGTCGAACACTTGCGTAATCAAAAATGTTGTCACGACGAACAGGAACAAGCCATGCACGACCAAGTATTCGCCGAGCGTCGTGCGCGCGCCTTTCCAGGGTTCGACCGCGAGGTACGCGGTGGCGAATTGACTGACGAATGGCTGGAACAACGCGGTCGCTAACACGACGATGCCACCAATGCGCCAACCGGTCGCGATAATGCCCGCGAGATCAATGCGTTGTCGCCGCGCGTACTCGCCAATCGCGATCGCCGCGGCGAATAAGAGCGCGTACGTTGGAAAGTCGGCAAAGTTGATCGCGCGCAACGCGCCCAGCGCGAGACCGGCGACGATCACTTCGAGCACATCGAGCGCCACGCCGAGCGCGTCCTCGCGCGAACGCAACACGAAATTCGCGGCGAGTCCAATCGCGAGGAGCGTGAACGGTAATGCCATCAAGTGCGCGTGCAAATCGGCGTAGACGAACGAAAAGAACGGGAACTCGTTGATCGTGTCCGGAATCACGCGCGACGCGTTCCAGTACCAGTGATGCGTCGTCACCTCGAACGGGACGCGCTCAATCACCACGCGCGAAATACCAGCTAACGCGCTTGCCAGGATTTCCATCGGCGCGTCGTTCGGCTCTGCTCCGCCAACGCGCGCAAAATTTTGAATCACCAGAATAATTTGCGCCAGGTTCCCGATCACCGCGACAAAAATCGCGCCGAGCAAGCCAATCAACAAACTCCCGTAATTTCCATCATTTCCTTCATTTCCCGCTGGCGCGGAAGGAACTGATGGAAATAAGGGAAATGAGGGAACTCCTCGCTTCACGAGATTGAACGCGACGCTAAACGCGCCCATCGCCAACAGCGCAAAGTACATCGGCAATGCAAGATTGTAGCCGACTTCGGGGACGATGCCGGACAAACGCAATAAGGTCGCGGTGATGAGTTGTCCAAAATAATAATAGTTGAGATAGCCGCCGGCGAACCAGGGATCGTACGGCGGAAACCAGGTTGACTTGTTGATCGCGTTGAGCAGCGCGAAATCCATTGGCTTTTCGCCGCCGAAATTGGGATGCCACAGATCGGGATTGCCGAAACGAATCAGCAAGAACGCGCCGAAGAAAACCAGGAAGAGTAATTCCTCGACGAACAAAACGAAGCGATTCGATTTGAAGAACGCGCGCAGGTCCCGCCCGCATCGCCACACGATCAACGCGTTGACGGCGAGCAACAGCGCGATCATCGCGAGAATGCTCGCGCGGCTGAACGGCAAGACGTGATAACTCGCAAGAAACCACGCGCCCCATGCCGGCAGGAGGATGCCGAGTGCTTTCGCAAAAATGTAGCCGCGATCGGCGAGCGCACGGAATACGACGAACGCGAGCGGAAATGTCAACCAGCCGAGCAATTCGATCATCACGAGCCAACCCAGGACGAGCACGCGGTTGATGAAATCATCGGGGTTGAAAATGTCGCGCCACGTGCCACCCGCCGCTTGCGCCTCGCGATCCGCCGGCTTGAGCAGTAGACCAGTCGGCGCTTGCGCGGCTTCGCGCGGTAAAAAGCGATACACTTCGCTCAGATCAACACGGTTAAAGAGCGCGGTCGTGTTCTCGTGCGAATAGCGCGACGATTTTTTGAAGATCAACACCTTGGGGTGATCGTAAACCGTGAACGACTCTTCCGCGTCGTCGTCATTGAACTCGATGCCGAACAGTTGCGGACGCGAGGTGAACGTCTTGACGAGATCGAAACCGAGTGTGCCATCGAACAACGACTTGTAGTACAGCGTCGTCATCGGATAACGCATCGGTAAACGCGGTATGGACGCGTAGAGCCGATTGGACGAGAGCACGAGATATTCCGCTTGGTCGAGCCAGCTAATCGCTTGCGCGCGTTTGTCCGGCGTGTCCTCGTCGTACCAGTGCAACTCGATGCCGCGATAATAACCGCCGAATGGGTCTTTGCCATCAATCCGCAACGGCAACGGATCGTCCCAGTGTTCATTGCCGATCACCATGCCGGGCGCAATGTTGTCGAGCATCCAACGCGAGGCGTCCACGCGCGTGACCGGGCGCGTGTAGATCGTCGTGAACGCGACGCCGTAAAAGAGCGTGCCGGCGATGACAAAGAGCGCGATTAGCGCGACGGGAATGCGTATTGCGTATTGCGTGAGGCGTGAGGCGTGAGGCGTGAGGCGTGACGCGTAATCCCAAAGTTCGACGAGGAGATAGCCGCCGAGCAAAGCAAGGAACGGATACAGCGGCAAAAAGTAGCGGATCGTTTTCGCGAACTGCGCGCCGGTAATCACAAACGTGACGCCGATCCATAACACGATCAACAAGTGTTTCCATTCGCGCTTGAAGACCAGGCGATACGCCGCGAGCGCGAATCCCAGCCACGCCGCGATGCCGAGCGGCAAACCCAGCCCCCACTCGATCATATTTTCAAGCGGAAAAATGTACGCGGGACGATTCGTCCATTGATGGTTCGGCGGAAAATCTACCGCGCCGGTGATGAACCCGTTGATCGAAAGCATGTTGTCAATGAACTTGTCGTTCGCGCCGCCCGCCCACCACAAAATAGATTCCAACCCGATGCCGACCGCACCACCGCGCAAATCAAACTCTGGCAAACGCGGCGACAAAAAGTACGCGCCGTTCGCGGCGTACGGTTGAAAGATACGAAAGACAATGATCGTCGCCAGACCGAGCGCGATCAGACTGCCAAACGTGACCGCGAGAATCCTGGGTGAAAGATATTGCGTAATGCGTGTTGTGTGATAAGACTCCGGTGGCACGTCAATCTCGCCACTCGTCACGTGTTCCCCGCCCCTCGTCTGCTTCCACGCGCCCAGCACTGCCGCCGCAACGAGCACCGCCGCAAACGGCGCGATGTTGATGCGCCCTGCGAGCGCCAGCCCGAACATCACGCCCGCGAGGACAAAGGCGCGGATACCACGCCCGTCCGCCATATCCATCGCAAACCAGAACGCGAGCAGGATCGGCACATTCGTGAACGTGTCCACCGTGAAGAAATGCGATTGTTGAATATCCAACGCGGCGAGCGCGAGGAAGAACGCGCCAAGCAACGCGACGCGCGTATCGTACAATCGTCGCCCGATGAAGAAAATAATCAGTACGGTCGAGAGATCGAACAGCGCGGAGAGGATGCGCCCGACCAGATGCACCTCACCGTACCCGGTCGCTTCGAGTCCGCCGGCGGCGACGCGCGTGAGAAAGATCGGGAACGTGCCGTAGACGAAAAACCCAAAGTTCCAATTCGCCGGATTCAGCGGCGAACACTTGGTGTCAAAGTAGCCGCCCCACTTACTACAATTCGGCGGCGGTGGGAATGGGAGATTCGTTCCCGGAATTTGCAACGCCGATTCGACCATCGTCAAAAAGCGTTCGTCGGGATGCAAGTGTTGATCTTCATCCCAGTTCACGCCGACGAGCCGCACCGTTGCGCCGAGGATCAAAATCGCGATGAGCGCGAATGTAACTGCCGCGTCGCGCCATGTACTTTGTTTGGATTCGGTTTGGGTGTTTTCTAATTCAAGCGACATTGTTTCTCAGACAGACCATCGGGTGCAGCGGCGCAGGGGAGCAGGGGAGATTTTTTCTCCCTTGCTCCCGCGCACTCCCTGCTCCCCTGCTCTCTTATTCAGGATTTTTTCGCGATCACAATCAAACTTTCACCCCAGCGGACTGGGATGAACGGAATACCAATCAACACTTGGAGCGCCGCGGGGATGCCAAAGATCGGTAATTGCAACAACGGCGGAATGATCGGCAGGTACGGCACGTCCCACAACCCATCCGAAAACGCGCGCAAAACATTCAAGCCCGCGTCGCGCGTCAAGCGTTGCCACTCGCTTGGCGCAAGCACCGAAATGTGCGTCGGGTCTTTGATGCCGATCCACTGCGCGCCCTTTAATTTTTTGAGCGGCGATTCCGTGTTTGGCGTACCGAAAATCAACACGCCGCTGGGCTTGAGCACGCGCGCGCACTGACGCAAAATTTCGGCTGGGTCGGCGATGTGCTCGAACACGTGCTTGGAGACGACCGCGTCGAACTGCGCGTCGGGATACTCGCGCAGAATCGCATCATCGCCGACACGTAACTGGGAACGCGGCGAGTTCTTTTGTGCGACCTCAATCGCGTACGCGGAAATATCCATCCCGAATGTTGCGTACTCGCGTTCGAGATTTTGCAGCACCCAGCCCAGCCCGCAACCGATTTCGAGTACGCGACGCGCAGGAGTCGTCGGCGGCGCGTAGCGGCGCACTATCCGCGCGTAAAAATTCGCCGACCACCACGGCACGCTGTACTTGCCCGCGCGCCCAACTTGCTGAAAGTATTGATACGATTCGTCGAACGCAGAGGAAGGCGTCGTCATCGCATCACCGTTGCACCTGCTTGAGACTGCCCAACCAATCCGACGAGGCATTCGCGCCTGGCACAAACACCAACAAAAAATCGCGGTTCGGTGTTTGCGAGCGATAGACGCGCACCTGCGCGTCCGGATAAATCTCGCTCAGGCGCGTCAGGTTTGCGTGGTCGTTCGTGTTCAAAATAAATAACTTGTTCGCGTCATCAGTCATCCGCATTTGCGCCGCGTTCGCATCGGGCAAAGTGTGATCCTGCCAGTCCATTTCACCCAGCGCGATCGCGACGCTACGCGTGTCAATCCAATGCGGATACAGCATGATCCAGGCGTGTTGCGTATCGCCGACGCTGTTCGCAAACGCACGCACCGTCGCCGCGACTTCGGACGCGTTCCCCGCCGACGAACGATAACTGGCGTCGTATTGCACGAAATAGCGCCGATAGTTCGCGAACAAGATCACTAGCAAAATAATCGCGAGCACACCGACGGCTTGCCAACGTGCGAACGCGCCGGGCGCATCGCCCAACCGACGCCACAACAGCGCGAGCGGCGCGGCAGCAATGATCATCACGAACGGCAATGCGCCCAGCGCGCGAATGTTGCCGGGATTTTCGACCGGGAACGCGATGCTCAACGCGGACGGCATCAGCATCACGAACAACGCGATGAGCACATGCGCGTACATCATTTCGCGCTGCCGCGCGATGCGGTAGAACGCGGTGAACACGCCGAGCGCGAAAATTCCGCCTGTCACGATGTCGAGCGCGGGATCGTTCGGCAGATTGTTGGGCCAGGCGACATCGCCGGTCACGTTGAACATCAGCACGACGTTCTTGACATTGTCCGCGAAAATGACGAACGGATTCTCCTCAAACGACCGTTCCGTCGTGCCCATGCGCGTCAACACCCGATACCAGGACGCTTCGGGATGATCGCTCATGTAGCGACCGAGCGGCATGAACACGATGATCGCCAGCGCGACCAACACCGCTACATTCGTCGCGTACCGTCGCCACTCGGTGACGCGCACGTTGCGCTCGACCGCGAGCCACCACACGAAAAAGAACGCGACCATCACCGGCGCGAGTCGGAACGCGTTGTAACTGTACAACCCCGCGCCGAGACACACGCCCGCGATCAAGAAATCGTTGCGTTTTTGAAACTTGAGCGCGCGCAAAAGAAACAACGCGGTCAGCGCGGTGAACAGCGGCGTGAACGTCGAACGAAAGCCGATGTGCGCGACGATCATCAACCACTTGCTCATCGCCGTGAGCGCGGCGGCAATCAGCGCGACGCGGTCGTCGAACAATTCGCGCGCGAGGAGAAACGTGACGAACACGACGAGGATGCCGCCCAGCGCGGTGCCCCATTTGAGCGCGGCAAAGTCGAGCGGTTTGTCGGTCAAGGATACGTACGCGGCGGTGAGGTACGCGAGGATCGGCTCGCGTCCCGGACCGATCGTCAGAAAGATCGGACGCGCGCCGTTCAAAATTTCGCCAACACCCAGAATTTTTTCCGCGTGATCGCTCGTCATTTCGCTCGGCGTCTCGCCGAGCCGATAGAACATCGAGCACGCGGCAACGAGCAAAATCGCGCCGAGCGCGAGCGTCTGCCAGGAAAGAAACACGCCGGCGGAAAAACGCGCGCGCGCGTTCTGCCATGTCTGCGCGATTGCATCCCGCCATTCCGTCAACGATTTTTCCGGTTCCCAAAACGCGTAGAGAAACAGCGCGATGCTCAACCCCCACGCGAGCACATTGTCCGGCGTAAATTCGTTATCACCCGAAAGCAAAAAGGTGATGAGCGCGAGCACGACGGCGCTCGCCGCGAAGGTCATGTTCACGCGCCGGCGCGCCGGCGCGGCGAACGCGCGCGCGGTGACACGCGGACTGGCAGGGTCGCGATCGGTCCACAACACGACGAGCCACAAGCCCAACGCGGCGGCAAACAGCGCGAGCGCGGCAAAACCGTTGTGAAGAACGGTGTAGCCGAACTGGGCAAGAATCGCCAGCGCCAACGCGCCGAGCGCGAACAGCGCGAGCCACGCGGATACGCGCGGCGGTTGTTTCGAGGTGGACTCTACCATGCTACCGAATCAATTCGCTAAATAATTTTTCGTACGCCGCGACCGTCGTCTCAAGCGAAAAGATCGCTTCGATCTCCGCGCGCGGTCGCACGTAACGCGCCTTGTTTGCGATGACCTGGACCAGCGCGTCCGCCAGCGCGCGCGCGTCCATGATCGGGACGATTTCGCCCATTCCCGTCACGCGCACCGGTTCGCGCACGCCGGGCAAATTCGACGCGACCACCGGACAGCCGCTCAACATCGCTTCGACTTGGACCAACCCAAACGACTCGGTCGAGTTGATACTGGGAATGGTCAGCACATCGCACGCGCCGAAAAAATTTCCCATCTCGCGATTGGGAATCGCACCCAGGATTTCGATGTACTGGCGATTGTGTTCGATCTGCGGTTGTAGACGTTCCCAGACATTTTCGCCGATCACTTTGAGCGTTTCGCCCGCGAGCAAAAACTTTACCGACGAACATTTTTCCGCGACGAGCGGAATCGCTTCGATGAGATAGTCAATTCCTTTTTCGGCGGCAAAGCGCGCGGCAAACCCGACGACGCAATTGCTCTCGGCGTGATAACGCTGTTTGAGTACGGCGACCGCGCGCGGGTCGGGCGGCGGCATTTCGACCGGCGGATAGATCACTGCGATCTTACTCATAAACCGCGAGAGCAGCGGCGAATTGACCGCGTAATCTTTGGTGTACGCGACGATGCGCCGCGCGAACATGCCTGCCATCACGTTCGACGTGAACACCATCCGATCCACCACGCGATTGACGACGCCGGGCGGCAATTGCAAATCGCAATGGTAGGTCAACACGACCGGCTTGCGCGCCACGCGTCCCAGCAACGCGAGCGGTCCACCTTCGGCTTGGGGCAGGTGCACGCTCACGACATCATGCTGTAACATCAACGCGAACGCGTGCGACAAAAAGCCGGGCATGATCGCGCCTTTGCTCAGTTTAAACGCGACCGGATGGCGAATCACCGTCACGCCGTCCACGGTTTCGCGCGGCGCAAGCGACTGATCGAAACGCGAGGTGAGAACTGTAACCTGATGCCCTTGTCGAGCCAGCGCACTGGCTAACCGCTCGACATAGATGGTCAAACCACTAATATGAGGACGATAATACGTCAGAGCAATGAGAATCTTCATCCAATATCCACAAAGGTTTCAAGATAATTTAGAAATCGCGCTACATCCATTTCTTAGGTCGGCTCAACTTTTTTGGGATTACCGCTTCAAAATGTTTTCGAGCGTCGCCGTCCACTCTTCGACCTCGTCCAAACGATATTTCCATTCGAGCGCATCTTCTTCCCACAAGGAATTTTTCGTTTCGACGCGGCGCAGAAATTTCGCGTCGGTTTGAACTTGGCGTGCGAACACCGCGTACTCGACGCCGTATTTTTTTTCATAGCCACGGATTCTCGCGCGCGCGGATTCGATCCGCTCGACGCACCGATCAATCGCGTAACGGCGTAACGCGTCGGCAATCACGGTATCTACATCGCCGAATTTTTTTGCGACGTTCAACAGAGCGCTTTTTACTGCCACGGCTGACATGGCTTTCTCCGCCTTAATCAAACAATGCGGCGTTCTCTTTCACCCACGCGTACAACCGGGCGACGCCAACTTCGACCGGTACGTGCGCGCGCCAATCCAATTCGCGCGCGGCTTGAGAGCAATCGTACACACACACGCGTTGATCGCCGGGTCGCCAATCGCCGCGCCCAACCGGGATTGGCTTGCCAAGTAATTTTTCGAGCATCGGGCAAAATTCCGTCCACACCGAAATCGTGTTGCCCGCGCCGCCGCCCATGTTGTAGACCTGCCCGGCAACGCGATCAATTCGCGCGACCGCCGCGTCGTACGCATCGAGCAAATCGTCCACGTAGAGCATATCGCGCACTTGCTTGCCATCGCCGAAAATCGTGATCGGCTTTCCCAGCACCGCCGCGATGACAAACCACGCGAGCCAGCCCTGGTCTTCGACGCCGAATTGTCGCGTGCCGTAAATCGCGGACTGACGAAACACGACCGTGCGTAATCCGTAAATGCGGTGATAATCGCGCACGTATTGATCTGCCGCGCCTTTGCTGCACCCGTAGGGCGAGTGGAAATCGAGCGGCTGATGCTCGGTCACGCCATTCGGCAAATCGCGAAACGCGTACCGCGTCGCGCGTTCGACGACGGTTACATCGTCCATGCCGCCGTACACCTTGTTCGTGGACGCGAAAATGAAAATCGGATTGCGTCCCGACGCACGCGCGGCTTCGAGCGCGTTGAACGTGCCGAACGCGTTGATCTCGAAATCTTCGCGCGGGTCGGCAACCGAGGTCGTCACCGCAACCTGCGCGGCGAGATGAAAAATAATGTCGGCATCGCGCGCCGCATCGGCGAGCACGCGGGCGTCGCGGATGTCGCCGCGAATCAATTCGAATTTTGCGCCGTGCTTGTCGCGCAACCATGCTTCGTTCTTGAGCGCGCCGCGCCGCGAGAGATTGTCGAACGCGACCGCGTGCTCACCGCGCGTCAACAAACGATCCATCAAATTGCTGCCGATAAAGCCGCACCCGCCGGTGATGAGAATCTTGCCCAACGTCGAATCTCCGTTACGCTTTGGTTTCGTTGCCGCTCAACCTTGCGAAGGTTCGAACGGTGCGTTGAATTAATAACCGTCGCTTTCGCAACCTTCGCAAGGATGGCAAGGACGTCACTTGGTTTCAGGCACTTGCATCTTTTGCAGTGAACTCATCGAAATGCCTTCGCGCCACATCGAAAACGCACCGAGAATAATGATCCAGATGTACATCAAAGCATGGATGACTATCGCATAAGACAGCGCGATGGTCTGATCCACCTTGAACACGGTTGTCAGGAGGAATACCGCGCCGGCATGAAACACACCTACATACCCAGGGGACGATGGGATGACGACCATTAGCGAAGTCGCCGTCATCACCAAGAACGCGGCAGTCACCGGAATGTTCGAGTTCGTCGCGAGCGAGGTGATCCAAAAGGTCAGTCCGCCGAGCACCCACGCCAGCACCGCGAACACACCCACACCCAGCACCGCTTTGGGCGAACGCAGAACTGCAAAACCATCAATCAAGGACTCGAGAATTTCCCACAACTTGGGATGCTGCAGCGGTTTGATGGGAGCAACAAGACGATGCAACAAACTCAGCCCGCGTTCTTTGTTGAACGACAAGACCAAAAGAAATGTAATCCCCGCAATCCCGGCGATGGCTGTCGCCACCGCGCCCTGTTGCGCTTGTTCCGGAATGTTCGGGACGAACAACGCGGTCACCGATAGCAACAACACAACAGTCAGCCCATCGCTCAGTCGTTCGACGACGACGGTTGAGAGCGCGCGCGCTTTGCTGACGTCTTCCAGTTCGCCGATCAAGTACGCGCGCGCCACATCGCCCAAGCGCGCCGGCAGAATATTGCTCAACAAGTAGCCCACGTTTAGCGCGTGAAAGACATTGACCGTGCGGAGACGCAACGGCGAAAATAAAATCTGCCAACGCAAAACGCGCATCGCGAAACTGACCAGAAACACCAGTGAGGCGACGACGATCCAAAAGTAATTGATCCCGACGAGCGCGTCGAGTAATTGATCGAACTTGATTCCCTGAAACGCAAAGTAGAGACAAATTAAACTGATGAGAATGCCAATCCAAAAGCGCGGTGACTTGAGCATGGGTCTCCAATCGGTGTCAATCGTAACGCGGCTATTTTATCATCAAGTACGCGGATTGGCAAACAACCCGGCGTTTCGGGGATGTGCGTCAAAATTTTGGAACACTCAACCTGCGAATGTTTTGACGGTAAATCAAATATGATTGCCGTTCAACCTTTGCACAGGGTTTTGGATTTTCGTTTTTCGATTTGTCCGATTGCATTTTCGAGAAATCGAGTATAATGTCGGGCAGGTTGGAAACTAGCCATACCAAATCGAAAGAGATTGCGATGAGCGACAAGAAAACGACCTGGCGAATTTTGCTCGCGGACGACGAGCAAGCCATCACCGCGAACCTTGCGCCGTTTCTCGAACGCGCCGGGTTTTGCGTGCGCGTCGCGGAGGACGGCGAAAAGGCATTGCGCGCGCTGGCTGATTTCCGCGCCGATTTGATCGTGCTCGATGTGTTGATGCCGCGCCTCGACGGTCGTCAAGTCTTGCGCCGCTTGCGCCAAGAGGGCAACCCCACGCCGGTGATTCTGTTGACTCAGGTCGGCTCGCCGACCGAACGCGCGCTCGCGCTCGACGAAGGCGCAGACGATTACCTCAACAAACCGTTCGAGCCGTACGAACTCGTCGCGCGGATCCGCGCGGTATTGCGCCGCGCGCGCACGGGCGCGCCTTCGCTCGCCGGCGCGCGCATCTTGCGCTGCGGCGTCCTGGCGCTCGACCGGCAAACGCGCCGCGCGTTGATCGCGGGACAAGAAGTAATGCTCACTGCGAAAGCCATCTCGACGCTCGAATACTTGATGCTCCATCCCGACGAGGTACTTAGCCGCGAACGTTTGCTCGACGCGGTGTGGGGCTGGGATTATCCGGCGGCGACGCGCGCGGTGGATACACGCATCGCGGAATTGCGCCGCGCGCTCGACGATGACGCAGAGACGCCGCGGTACATCGAAACTGCGATCGGTCAGGGCTACCGCTTTGTCGGCGTGGTCGAGGTTGGCGGATGAGCAAGTCCGCGTGGGCGCTCGCCCCGGCATTGTCTGCGCTCGCGTTCGCGCTCGCGTGGCAATCCGGCTGGTTCGCCAATCCGGTCGTGTACGTGCGCGCCGACCTGGGCACGCTCGTTCTTGCCGCCGGACTCGGCGCAAGTGTAATCATCGCGCTGGTCATCCTGGGGCGTCGCGCACTGACTCGCCGCACCACACGCGCGGTACACGCGGTCGAAGCATCGCAAGCCGAAGCGCATCGCCGATTTATGCGCCGTCTCGATCACGAAATCAAAAATCCGCTGACCGCGATTCGCGCCGGTCTCGCCAACCTCAACGGGCGCGAAGACCATCCCGCGCTGCAAACGATCCACGGACAAGTTGATCGTTTAGCGCGCTTGAGCGGGGATCTGCGTAAACTGGCGGACATCGAGACCCACCCGCTCGAACAAGAGCCGGTGAATTTGGCGGACTTGCTTTCCGAATTGATCGCGCTCGAACAAGATGACGCGTCCCGCACGAACCGCGTCCTCACGCTCAACCTCTTTCAAACGCCTTGGCCCCTCTCGCACATTGCGGGTGATCGCGATTTGTTGCTCATTGCGTTCCACAACCTCGTCGAAAACGCGATCAAGTTCAGTCGTCCGCAAGACAAAATCGAAGTGCGCGCGTTTGAGGACGGCGCATTCGTCGCCATCGAGGTCGCCGACACCGGACCCGGCATCAGCGAAGATGAACTGCCCCACCTCGAAGAAGAATTGTATCGCGGCGCGACCGCGAAAGGTGTTGCCGGCAGCGGGCTGGGACTCGCCATCGTCCGCGCGATTGTCCATCGCCACAGCGGCACGCTGAACATTCGCAGTCGCCTTGGGCAAGGCACGGTCGTCACCGTGCGCCTGCCGGTTGCGCGGTAATGTGACGAAAACGTAACATGCTGCAACCGAATCGCGACGACCGCGCGATACGCGCGACAAGTACATCGCGTACAATCACTGTAATGGCAAAACGATTTCTGCTTCCGCTGATCGCGTTTTTTTTGATCACGTTGCTCGCGTGCCGTGGTACGCTTCAAGTTGGCATCGAGCAAACGCCCGCGCCCGATCACGCCGCGACCGCGACGCTCACCGCGTTGCGCGCGGAAAACGCAATCCTCGCGACGCGCGTCGCCGCGCTGACCACGCCGGTCGCCGCGATTCCCAATCTCGGCAAAGTCGCTTTCGTGCAAGGCGGCGATATTTGGATCAAGTCACTGCGCGACGCCAAACTCGAACGCGTTACCACGGACGGACGCAACAGCGAGCCGCGCTGGTCGTCCTCCGGCGACTGGGTTGCATTTCGCAAAGAGCGCCAGGTGCTCACGCCGCGTTTTGCGCCCTGCGAAATTCCCAGTATGCGTCAAGAGAACTGCCGCGACTTGGCTACAACTTTGCAGAAACAATTATGGGTCGCGGAGACTTTGGGTAATCGCACCCGCGTGCTGAACCAGGGTTTGACAGTGGACGCGTTCGCGTGGTCGCCGCTGGGCGATCAACTCGCGTTTGTGAGTGAAGGCGTCGGCTTGCGCCTGTTCGACCCGGATAGCGCGACGTTGACGACATTGGTTGCGCTGCATTCCGACGAACCGACTTTTGGGCGCGTGGGCAAAATCGCGTGGAGTCCCGATGCGACGCGTATCGCGTACGAATGGTTGCAATCCGATTCGGCGGCGGCGGGAATCTGGCTCGTCACCATCAATCCAACGCAACGCACCCAGGTATACGTGAGCGATCCCGCGCGGCGCGGCGACGCGATTCTCGGCGGTTGGATGCCGGATAATCAATCCATTTTCTTTTGGCACGGTGAGACGCGCGCGACGCTCGTCAGCGACGGCGTGCCACTGTTCGCCACGCGCGCCGACCAAAATTCGGCGACGCCCGCGCGTTTGGCGGACGCGTCGCTCGCGTATGCCGATTTTGTCGCGCCCGCCCCGGCACGATCGAACGCCGGTTCGCGTAATCTCGTCGCGGTGGCGAGCGGGCTGGGCGCGGGCACCTGGGCAAACAAACGCGTCGAGACGACCAAAACACTCACGCCCCCGGGCATCGCGGCGATTGCGCCGCAATGGTCGCCGAGCGGCGCGCAGATCGCGTTTGTCGCGATGCCGCAACGACTCAACCTCAGCATCGGCGACGATACGCTCCAAGAATTGATGCAGCGCCGCATCTGGATTGCGAACGCGTTCGGCGAACGCGAACCCCAGCGCGTGACAAACAATGCGAGTTATCGTGACGAACGCCCGCTTTGGTCTGCGGATGGCAATTACATTTTGTTCGCGCGCTTGGACCGACAAGGGCGCGCATCGTTGTGGCTCATCACTGTGAACAACAACGTGACCCAACTTATGATTGATGAGTTGACTCCCGCACCCGACCCGTTTGGATTCTACGGACATGTGGACTGGGGCGCGTTGTTCGATTGGTGGCGCGGCGCGGCGCGCTGAGTCGTAAACTATTTCCAAACTGTAATACAAAATTTTCAAAAATCTCTTGACGGCGAACGTTTGTTCGTTTAGAATATTGGCACAATTGGAAGGAGGTTTGAATGCCCCGCGTGATCCATTTCGAAATTCACGCCGACAATCCAGCGCGTGCCATCGCGTTTTATTCGAACGTCTTCGGCTGGCAGTTCAACAAGTGGGAAGGTCCGGTAGATTACTGGCTGGTCGTCACCGGACCAGACAATGTGCCTGGCATCAACGGCGGGCTGTTGCAACGTCAAGGCGCGATTGATGGGCAAGCGGTCATTGCCTACGTTTGCACGATTGATGTGCCATCGCTCGACGCGTACATCGAAAAGATTGTCGCGAACGGCGGCATCATCGTCTTACCCAAACAAACGATTCCCGGCGTCGGCTGGAACGCGTATGCCAAAGACACCGAGGGGAACATCCTAGGAATTCATCAAGCCGACCCGACGGCGCACTCGCATCACGCCCAACGAAAATAGAATCCAGGTTTCTCCCCTTTGGGGAAACCTGGATTCTGGCGACATCAACACTTCCAGCAATGCAAAGTTAGGGTATCCTCTCGTACAACCCAATGCGGTTGCCGGTTGGATCGGTGAAAAAGGCAAACCAACCGTTACCTGGGATTTCCGTTTTGCCAGTCACCGTTTTACCGCCAGCGGATTCCACTTTCTTGAGCGCGGCAACAATGTCTGGGACGCCAAGGTAGATCAAGACCTCACCCACTCGGTTGTCCTTCCCGTCCGCTTCAACAAAGCCGCCGCCGGGTCCCCCCTCTATCGCGAACATGTGATAGTTAAATTGCGATTGCACCTCAATTTTCCAACCGAAGACATCGGCGTAAAATTTGTCCGCGGCGACATAATCTTTTGCCGGACTTTCAACGTGCACGATCGGGCTTGCGGGCATTTGAATCCTCCTTCGATTTGAGACAGTTTTTTTGATTGACGCGCGTCCGATTGACTATTTTGGCAATGTCACATTCTTCTTTGCCATAGAGGTCATAGAGAACATAGAGAAGAAAACGAAGAGTTCTCTATGCCCTCTATGTTCTCTATGGCTAATCTGACATTGCCAAACTATCCAGAACACATCACAAGCACCGCGCCTCCTCTCTTGATTTCATCTAATCGAACTATTGTTCTATTCTAACTATAACACCTTTTTGGCGCGTGTGCGCGATAATTTTTCATTAGAACTTGTTCGATCCGTCAACGCGGAGCGCAATCAATGATGTTGAAAACCGGAAAAGTGATCGGCGCACTTGCCGTTGTCCTAGCCATCGCGCTGTGGACCAGTCTGATTTTCGTAAACCCGTTTGGCGAAACCGGCATTACCGATCAAACCTGGCTCGTCTCTGGCGCGATGATCCTCCTGTGCATCGTCGGTCTTGGCGGGGTAATCTCGGCGCGCCCTCTCCTGGTCGCGCTTGTTGCCGTCCTCTCCTTCCTTCCCATCGGTGTATACATGCTGGGCGTTCCCAGTTTTTATCGGTTGATCGGCGTATCCAATCTCACCTTGTTGCTCGCCGGTCTGCTGATGTGGATCGGCGCACAGTCGCGCGCGCGATAACCGACCCAGCCCAAGCGAATCCGCTCCGATAGTCTCACGGCTACCGGAGTTTTTATTTTTCCGCGTGTTTCAAATCCGTAACACCGCATTGCAAGCTTACCACACCCAGGACATACAATTGCAACACGCGAATTGTAAATTACGTCGGTAGGGAAAATCATGCACAAGGAGGTGATGGTTCTGCACAACGCGATTCGACTGACGCAGTGAAAAAATGCAGGCATTCCAAGGAGGAGAATCCCCATGCGAAAATTTATTTTGTTTGCCGGTTTGATCGCGCTCTGCGCGCTCGTCGTCGCGTGCGCGACCAGCGCGCCGCCCGCGCCTCAAATCGTCAAAGAGACGGTCGTGATCGGCGGCACACCCCAGGTCGTCGAACGAGTCGTCGAAAAAGTTGTGACCGCGACGCCGCCCCCGGCAACCAAAGCCGCCGCGCCCGCGCCGGCGCAAGCACAAGCCGTGCCGTACCGCATCGGCGTGTTCTCGGATATCAAGACGACGAATTATTGGTCGTACCAAGGTCCGAACAACTCGGTGTGGCAACGCTACATCATGGCGCCGCAACGCTCGTTCCTCTACAACAAGAACGACAAACGTTTCGACCTAGTGCCCGAACTCGCCGTGGATTTGAACGCGCCACGCGTCAAAGAGGGCGACATGTGGACGATCACGACCAAGATCAAGCAAGGCGTCAAGTGGAGCGATGGCAAGGAATTGACCGCGAAAGATTTTGCGTTCACCGCGAACACCGCGATTGAACTACAATTGACCGGTCCGATGGCGTCCACCTACGACCGCGAGTATCTCGAAAAAGTACAAGCGGTTGACAATTACACGATCAAGTACATTTGGAAAAAAGCCCCTGGGTTAGCCAAGTGGGAATGGGGCGCGGCGCAAGGCGCAGTCATGTCTGAAGCGTACTGGGCGCCAGTCGTCGCGGACGCGAAAAAGCCACTCGCCAACGCGGACAAGAACAACAAGGACGCGTACACCAAAGCGTTGAATGATGCGCGCACAATTCTGTTGAATCACTCGCCGCAAGCCGAACCGCTCCTGGGTTCGTTCACCTTCGTCAAATGGGAAAAAGGCGCGTTTGCGGAGAACAAAGCATACGCGGACTCGTGGTTCAAGGATGTGCAAAAGACCGTTTACAAGAACGGCGCGTACACCGAATCCAAGGGCAGCTACTCGTACAAACAAGGCGACCCGACCGGCGACAAGGTCGTGGATTACAAGCAAGGTCCGACGATGACGAGCGCGGTCTTTACGATTTACGGTACGCAGGATGCCGCAGTCCTCGCGCTGAAAAAGGGCGAGATTGATTACATGCTCAACTCGCTCGGCTTGTCGCGCGGGTTGATGGATCAAGTGCAAGGACAAAAAGGTCTCGATGTCGTCACGAACCCGACAAACGGATTCCGCTATATGGCATTCAACGTTCGCAAGCCGCCGATGAACGACATTGCGTTTCGCCAAGCCATGGCGTACATGATTGACAAAGAGTTTATCACAAAAACGATTCTGCAAGGCGTCGCGTTCCCCGTCTATACCGAAGTCGCCGAAGCGAACGCGTTCTGGTTCAATCCCGATGTGCCCAAGATCGGCAAAGGGATGACAACCGAACAACGTCTCACCAAAGCAATCGAAGTGCTCGAAAAAGCCGGCTACAAATGGGAAGGCGGCAAGAAACCGACCTGGGACAAGGACGGCGTGCGCGTTGCGCCGGGCGGTCGCCTCATCATGCCCGATGGCAAGCCGGTGCCAAACCTCACGATGATCGCGCCGAGCGCGGGGTACGATCCGCTTCGCTCCACATTCGGCATCTGGATCGAGCGATACGCGAACGAACTGGGCGTCCCGCTCAAAGCCGAGTTGATCGGTTTCAACGACATCATTACGCGCGTTTACCAAGACCCAGACTATGACAAGAAACTCGACATGTACATCCTGGGTTGGACGCTCGATATCTTCCCGACCGGGTTGAACACGTTCCATCACTCGCGCTTTGCCGGACCGGGCGACAACAACGCGGGCGGCTACAACAATCCCGAGTATGACAAACTCGCCGACCAGTTGTTTGAATGCCAGGACGCGAAGGAATGCCAAAAGGTCGCGTTCAAATTGCAAGAGGTCCTGGCAACCGAACTGCCGTACATTGTGCTCTTTGATACGGGCATCATCGAGACCTATCGCACGAATCTGCAATTCCCGTACACCGAGTTGATGAACGGCATCCAGTTCCTGAACGGTATGCCGCACGCAACGATTTCGATCAAGTAACCCCCACCCCTTCCCTCCCCCGTCTTTGACGGGGGAGGGTGAGGGAGGGAGTAGGAGTGGTTCATGCTCAAATACATCGGCATTCGACTCGCGCAAATCGCGTTTACGTTTTTTACTTTTCTCACGCTCATCTTTTTTCTGCTGAACGCGCAACCAGGCAGTTTCGTCGGTCAGTTCATTGACCCGAATATGACGGCGGAGCAACGTCAAGCCATCGCGTCTTCGATGGGCTTGGACAAACCAATCCACGAACAATATTTCATCTACCTGCGGAATTTTTTTACCGGCAATCTCGGCATTTCGTTTTCAAACTATCCGCGCCTCGTGAGCGAAATCATCGCCGAACGCGCGCCGCGCACGTTGATTCTGTTTCTCGCTTCGACGACGCTCGCGTTCACGATCGGTTTTACGCTGGGCAAGATTCTCGCCTGGCGACGCGGCAAACTAACCGAGTACGTCGCGACGATTGGCGGCGTCACGCTGTACACGATTTTTCTGCCCTGGTTCGGCTTGATGATGATTTGGTTCTTTGCCTTTATCCTGGGCTGGTTCCCTATCGGCAAATTTCTCGACCCTGTTTTGTGGCGTACCTCGCCGCTTAATTCCGAGGTCGTGTTCGGGCAAATGCTGACGACCGTGTTCGTCGTCGTCGCGGCAGTCCTGGGAATCGTCCTCACCTCGCGCCGGCTGCCGGTCGCGCGACGCGCGTGGGCGCGTTGGGTCGGCGTACTCGGCGTGTGCGCGATCGCGCTCGGTGTTTGGGCAACATTGCCACAAGCGCGCTTTGCGCTCGACATCGCGCATCACTTGATTTTGCCGATCATTACGCTCGCGACCGTGTCGTTTGCCGGCTCGATGTTGCTGACGCGCAACAGTATGCTCGAAACCTTGCGCGAAGATTTCATCATGGCGGCGCGCGCCAAAGGTCTGCCCGACCGCGTCGTGCGTGACAAACACGCCGCGCGCAACGCGATGTTGCCGGTCGTGACGAGTTTCGTGTTCAGTCTCGCGCTCGCGATTGACGGCGGCGTCATCACCGAAACGATTTTCTCGTGGCCCGGCATGGGGCTGACCTTGATCGGCGCGGTGACGCAAAAGGATATTCCGCTTGCGATTGGCGGGCTGATCTTTGGCGGCACGCTCGCGCTGACCGCGCATTTGGTCGCGGATATTTTGTACGCGTACCTCGACCCGCGCATTCGATACGCGTGATTTGTAGCGCGCGCGGCTCGCCCGCACAGCGCAAGCCCTTTTCCCTCCTGTAATCCCCAACCTCTCTCCCGTGGTCGGCACGGGGGAGAGGGCAAGGATCGCCGACGTCGGGGCGAGGCATTCGCTTCAAGACCGCGAGGGTAAGAACCACGCGGCGGCGAACGCCCCGCCCGCACCAAGATTCCATCGGAGACACTTATGCCAGAAATCGAGGCACTGCCTCAAACCAAAGTCAACCGCATCCTCGGCGAGCAGGTCGCCGCGCTCAAAGGCGATCTCGCCAAGGCGCGCCAGAAACCGTTGTGGCGCGTGCGCGCGGAACTTGTGGGCAAGAGTCTCACCGCCAACGCGCGCATCTTTGCCGAGAATCGCATCGGCTTGCTGGGTTTTGCGATCATCTTGCTGTTCAGCGTGATGGCAATCGCGCATCCGATTTTGATGGCGACCGTGTGGGACGTTCGCACGTACGATCCGATCACCGGCTATGCGTACGAACAGACGCAACAACCCGCGCCGCCAAACGCGCGCCACTTGCTCGGTACCGATCCGCTGGGACGTGATGTGTTGAGTCAACTGATGTACAGCACGCGCAACGAATTCGTCCTGGGTCTGCTCGCCGCGCTAATCACGGTGACGATTGCGACGACAATCGGCGCGGTGTCGGCGTACTACGGCGGCATCATTGACGCGATTTTCATGCGCGTTGCCGACCTCATCATCATGACGCCAACAATTTCGTTGTTGATCGTGATGAGCGCGTTGTTCAACCCCGATATGCTGCAACTCGCGTTGGTGATCGGCATTCTCTCCGGCTTTGGCGGCACGACCATCATCATCAAATCGCAAGCGATGGCAATTCGCGTCCGTCCCTTCGTCGAAGCCGCGCGCGTCGCCGGCGGTAGCCATCGCCACATCATCATGACACACATTCTGCCGAACCTGTTGCCCCTTTCATTTCTGTACATGATGTTCAGCGTCACCGCCGCGATTTTTTCCGAAGCGACGCTATCGTTCTTTGGTCTGCTCAACATTCGAATGTCGTGGGGCATCATGATTTTCACCGCGCAAAGCGCGGGCTATCTTTTGAGTGGCATCGAATACTGGTGGCTCCTCGTCCCCGCCGGCGCATCCATCACGTTCTTGTGCTCCGCATTTTATCTTGTCGGTCGCGCGTTGGATGAGGTGGTGAATCCGCGCTTGAGGAAGAGATAGTACTCAGCATCCAGAATTCAGTATTCAGTTGTCCAGCAAACTGAATACGGAATACTGAACTTTGAACCCTGGAGTTACAATGACTCGACCAATCCTCTCCGTCCAAAATCTCACGATGCACTATTCGACGCGCAAGGGCAACGTCTCGGCGGTGGACGATGTGTCGTTCGAATTGAGCGAAGGCGACGCGCTCGGACTCGTCGGCGAATCGGGATGCGGCAAGACCTCGATTGCGACGACGCTGTTGAAACTGTTGCCGGAGAACGCGCATATTTTGAACGGAAGCATTTCGCTCGGCGGCACGAATCTCGTCCCACTCTCCGAAACCGAAATGCAACCGATTCGTTGGCGACGCATCGCGATGGTATTCCAAGCCGCGATGAACGCGCTCGACCCAGTGTATCGCGTCGGCGATCAAATCGTCGAGGCACTCGACACGCACGTCGAGGCGATGACACACACGCAGGCACGCGAACGCGTTGCAGAATTGTTTCGCGTCGTCGGACTCGACCCAAAATTAATGGATCGTTACCCGCACGAGTACTCCGGCGGAATGCGCCAACGCGCGGTCATCGCGATGGCGCTGTCATGCAATCCCGATGTCATCATCGCCGACGAACCGACGACCGCGCTCGATGTGATCGTGCAAGACAAATTGTTGCGCGAAATGTGCACGATTCAGAAAAATCTGGGGATGGGCATGATTTACATTTCGCACGACATCGCGGTCATTGCCGAGGTGAGCAATCGAATGGGCGTGATGTACGCGGGACGCCTCGTCGAGATGGCGGACACGACCGACATTTTCGAACGACCACTGCACCCGTACACGCACGCGTTGATGTCCGCGTTCCCCAGCATCACCGGACCCAAGCGCATGTTGACCACACTTCCGGGTGAGCCGCCCGATCTACTGCATCCGCCATCCGGTTGTCGCTTTCACCCGCGCTGTCCGCGCGCGACCAATCAGTGCCGCTACGAAACACCCGCCTTCCAGGACTATGGCTCGCGTCACAACGCCGCGTGCTGGCATCCTATTGAAGGATGAAGGATGAAATGACAACCACTACTCTGCCACTCGTTACAGTCGAACGATTGCAAAAATATTATCCGGTGAGCAAGGGATTGTTCGCGCGCGCGCGGAATTTTATTCACGCGGTTGACGATGTGAGTTTTCACATCGGGCGCGGCGAAAGTCTAGGTCTCGTCGGCGAGTCGGGGTGCGGCAAAACGACGACCGGCAAATTGTTGGTGAAACTCATCGAGCCAACAAACGGGCACATTTATCTCGGCTCGAACGGCGGTCGCATGGATGTTGCACCGCTGAAAGGCGCGGGGATGAAATCGTTTCGCCGCCAAGTGCAAATGATTTTCCAAGACCCGTACGAATCCATGAATCCGCGCCTCACGATCTACGACACCGTCGCCGAGCCGCTCGTCGTGCAGAACATCGGCATATTGACCGAACGCGAAGAGTTGGTCGCGGAATTGCTCGCGCTCGTCGGACTCGCACCGCCGTCGTCGTTTCTGTTTCGATTTCCGCACGAACTTTCCGGCGGACAACGCCAACGCGTCGCGATCGCGCGCGCGCTCGTCGTGCAACCGACCTTCGTCGTCGCAGACGAGCCGACCTCGATGCTCGACGTTTCGATTCGTACCGGCATCATGCACTTGATGCTCGACCTCGCGCGGCGAATGGACGTAACGTATTTGTACATCACGCACGATCTCGCGGTCGCGCGCTATATGTGTCATCGCATTGCGGTGATGTACCTCGGCAAGATCGTCGAGCTTGCCGAGACCGAGGAACTGTTGAGTCATCCCCAGCATCCGTACACCCAGGCATTGCTCGCGTCCGTGCCCGTCCCCGACCCGCGCTTGAAACGCCAACCCGCCGACATCCAGGGCGGCATCGCCGCGCCGATTGATCCCGCGCCGCGTTGTCGTTTTTATGATCGTTGTCCGCGCGCGAACGAAATGTGCCGCGCGAACGATCATCCGCCATTGACGGACAAGGGCAGCGAACATTTCGTCGCGTGTCATCGCGTCTGAACATGTAGCGGCGAGCGGCTCGCTCGCCCGTTTGCCGCGCACACCAACTCGATTTATAATCGGACGCAATCCAAAACCGCGCCCGATTTTTTTTGCAACCACCCATAACACAAGTTTCCAACTTGCCCTACTTTTTCGGAGGCACACCATGCCCGCACCCTCGTTCGAGTACGATCGCCACGCGTCGCGCGACATTCGTGAGATCGGCACGCGCACCGAAGGAAACATCACGCGTCGTTTGTTCAGTTTCGCGACGCCATTCGGCTATCGCCGCGTCGCGCATTTCATCGCGCCGGTGGATGATGCGCCGCACGCCGCGATTTTGTTCGTGCACTGGTACGAACCCGAATCGCTCGACTCGAACCGCACCCAGTTTGTGAATGACGCGGTCGCGCTCGCGCAACGCGGCGCGGCGTCGCTCCTCGTCGAAACGATGTGGTCGGATCGTGATTGGTTTTTGAAACGCACGCAAGCGGACGACATCGAAAACTCGACGCGTCAAGTCGTCGAGTTACGCGCCGCGATGGATTTACTGCCTGCACAAGCGAACGTGGACGCGCGGCGATTCGCGTACGTCGGTCACGATTTCGGCGCGATGTACGGCGCGTTGATGGGGAGTGTTGATCCACGTCCGTCGCATTACGTGTTGATGGCGGGCACGCCACGTTTTCCGGATTGGTACTTGTACTATCCCAAACTCGAAGGCGACGCACGCGAGCGATTCATCGCGAGCATGATACCCTACGATCCGATCACGCACATTGCGCGCCTCGCACCCGCGCCGGTGCTGTTCCAATTCGCGACAAACGATCCACACGTACCGAAGGAGCGCGCCCAGGAATTTTTTGACGCGGCGCGCGAACCCAAAGAGTTGCGCTGGTACGACGCGGGACACGGCTTGAACGAACAAGCCACGCAAGAACGCCTCGCGTGGCTGACCCAGAAACTGGGATTGCGATAAAACAATCCGCGAGTCACGCGAATAAATAGCAAGATTCGCGTGACCCGCAGATAAAAAAAGAGCGTTCAACTGAACGCCCTAAAACGTGGTGCCCCTGGCGAGACTCGAACTCGCAACCGACTGCTTAGAAGGCAGGTGCTCTGTCCTATTGAGCTACGGGGGCAAACTCGCCAGTATAATATCCCACAGCATCCCGATTGTCAATTCTCGTTCCGCGATTTGCCAACCTCATCCCAGCCCGATCATTTCTTCACCGCCGCGACAATCTTAGGTAACGCAACGGCGACATCTTCGCGCAGAACGACCTGGGCGTGCGCGTCCGCAATCGTCGGCGTTCGGTTGACGACGATGAGCTGCGCGCCCTGCTTTTTCGCGAAGAGCGGCAAATCGCCGGCGGGCGCGACCTCTAGCGACGACCCTGCCACGATCATCACATCGCACTGCCGCGATTCCTGCTCCGCTTCGAACATCACGCGCACCGGCAACATTTCGCCGAACAACACCACGTCCGGCTTCATCGGTCCGCCGCACTGTTCACACTGCGGCGCGCGTCCCCGCGCGAGAAATTCTTCGATAAGCGGTCGCGCATCGGTTTGATACATGCAACGAATGCACGTCGCTTGGCGCAAATGACCGTGCACTTGCAACACGCGTTTACTGCCCGCGCGTTGATGCAGATCATCAATGTTCTGTGTGATGACCGCGCGGAGTTTTCCCATCGCTTCGAGTTCGGCGAGCGCATGGTGCGCGGAATTCGGCTGCGCGCGGACGATCAATTCGACCAGCGGTTTGAACCATTCGTAAAAACTATCGGGGTGCGCGTTAAAACCCCAGAACGATGCGACTTCCATCGGGTCGGCGCGTTTCCACAAACCGGAACCGGGACTGCGAAAATCCGGCACACCCGACGGCGTCGAGATTCCCGCGCCGGTCAACGCGACGACGCGCTTGGCGTGAATAAGTAGCCGCGCGGCTTGAAGAATTTTCTGATCATTTGGCATCAGAGCAATCTCTCTTGTGTTTGCACGACAATGGGCTCGCCGCCCGCGACGCGATGCGCCCAGCGCGTCGTTTCGGGCAGACGATAGGATTTGCAACACTGCAGAACCAACTCAATCGCGCGTGGCAACGTCACGCGATGCCCCACGCTCACGTACACCGGCGATGCGCCCACGCGCGTACGCAACGCCGCGCCGATGGTCTCACCACGATCCACGAGCGGCGACCACGCGCCGCGCGCCTCTTGCGGCGCGTCCGCCTTGCCGCACAGAATAGATTTCGCGCAACCAATCGTCGGCACATCGAGTAGCACACCCAGGTGCGACGCGATGCCCAAGCGACGTGGATGCGCGCGTCCCTGTCCATCCACGACGATCACATCCGGCGTCGTCTGCAACTCGGCGAGCGCGCGCCAGATGACCGGCAATTCACGGAACGCGAGCAACCCTGGGATGTACGGAAACGCAACCGGCACGCGCGCGATCGCGTAATCCACCGGCGCGAGATCAGTCGCGCGCAGAACGACGACCGCCGCGCGCGCGATGCGATTCCCTTCGCCCTCGAATCCGACATCCACACCCGCGAGCAAGCGCGCCTCGTCCACCGCGTCGCGTTCGATCACGCGCGCGGCAAGGTCGTGCTGAATTCGCATCGCTTCCGCCGGGACCACATCCCAGCGCGGCATCGCGGGTAATTGCATAGTCGCTCAATTCGATTATACCGGGTTCTCGACTGATTGACAAAACATTGCTTTTGGGTAATATATAAATCGTTGTTTATGTGTCGGGAATTGGAGATTGGAGGTTGGAAATTAGTAATTGGAAGTTGGAAGTTAGGCACAGGTCCACCTTCTACTTTCTAGTCTCCAATGTCCAACCTCCAACCTCCAACTTCCAATCTCCAATTTCAAAATCATGCGAATCGAAACGGACTTGCGCGGACTAAAAGAATTACGCGACTATTACCGCATCCTGGCGGACGGGGCGCGCCTGCGCATCCTCGCGCAACTGGCGCGGCGCGATGCCACCGTCTCCGAGTTAGCGCGCGGCTTGCGTCTGAGTCAGCCGCTCGTCTCGTGGCATTTGCATCGGCTCAAACAAACCGGGCTGGTCAAGACGCAACGCAATGGGCGCGAAGTCCATTGCTCGCTCGACCGCGCGCGGCTCGACACGTACGCGCGTCAGTTCGATTTACTCATCCCCCGATGATGGACTCGAGGAGTGTGCGCCTGTGATTGTGTTATACTGGTTATGGCGACTCGGGATGTTTTTGATTGCGCTGACCCCGCACCGCGTATCCTTTTGGCTGGCTGGCGCGATGGGCGAAGCGGCGTACTATGCGATGCCACTGCGCCGCCGCGTCGCCGAAGAAAACTTTGCGCGTGTCCTCGGCAAGCCCGCGGAGGATCCCGCCGTGCAACGCGTCGCGCGCGGCGCGTTCAAAAATTTCGCGCGGCAACTGCGTGATGTGATGATCTATCCCAGCATGACTGCCGCCCAGTTGGACGCGCGCGTGACGATTGTCTCACCGGCACATTTCGAAACCGCGCTCGCGCCCGGCAAAGGCGCGATCGTCGTCAGCGCGCACTTTGGCAACACCGATTTACCCAGCGCGGTCATGGCGATGCGATTCAAACCTTTTACGCTCGTCGCCGAATCGTTGCGTCCGGCGCAACTAATGGATTACCTCACCAAGATTCGCGCTGCGCGCGGGGTTCACCTATTTCCCTACGACAGCGCGCCGCGCAAAATCCTCCAGGCACTCAAACGCAACGAGATGACCGCATTCCTCCTCGATTTCGGCGTCACGCATCATTTTGATATCACCACCGTGCCGGTGACGTTCTTCGGCGCATCCACCGATTTTCCCGCCGGTCCCGCCCAGATGGCGCTCCTCACCGGCGCGGCGATTATCGTCGGTCACGTGTTCGTCGCGGACGACGCGCACATGTACATTCACACGAACGAGCCAATCGTGGTCAAGGCGATTGGAGAACGCCGTCAAGTCATGCAAATGACGATGCAACAAATCGCGCGGCAGATGGAAGTGTTCATCCGCGAACATCCCGAACAGTGGTACGTGTTCCGTCCGATGTGGAACATGGACGCCAAGCGTCTCGAACAAATCAAAAATGCGTCGCTCAGCGCGAACAAATCGTGACCTATGCTCAAATACTATCTCTTCCGATTCGCTGGTTTGCTTGCCCCACACATTCCCGCGCGCATCGGGTACGCATTGTGCGCGTTCGTCGGCAATGTTTGGTTTTTATTCGGCGCGCACAAACAGCCGACGTACTTGTTCAACGTGCGAACGATTCTCGGCGATGGCGCGACCGACGATCAGGTACACAGCGTCGCGCGGCGCGGGTTTCAGAATTTAATTAAAAATTATTTTGATTTATTCCGCAACCACGGCTTGACCCGCGAGACAATTCAGCGTCAACTCTTTCGCGTGGACGGACTCGCCTACCTCGAAAATGCGATCAAGCAAGGCAAGGGCGTCATCGCCGGGTCGGGGCATTTCGGCGCGTGGGACATGGTGATCCAGCTCACCGCGGTGTATCTCAATGTCAAGGTCGTCGTACCCAACGAACGCTTCGGTCCCGAAAAACTGTTTCAGTACGTGCTCGGCTTGCGAAAAAGCCAGGGCATCGAAATGGCACCGCTCGATGTCGCACCGCGCGCGCTGATCAAGGTGCTCAAGGAAGGCGGCATCGCCGGGCTGGCGTATGATCGCGATATTACAAAGACCGGTCCCATCGTGCAATTCTTCGGCAAGCCGACGCAAATGCCGGACGGCGCGGTGCAATTGGCACTCAAGTTTGGCGTACCGGTCATCATCGGTTTTTCGATTCGCCAAGCCGACAATCGTTCGCTCGTCATCCTCGAACCGCCGCTCGTTTTTGAACGCACCGGCGATGCGCGCGGCGACATTCAAGCCGGCACGCAACGACTCGCTGCGGTGATGGAACGCTACATTCGTCACTATCCCGATCAGTGGTTGATGTTTCAAAAAATCTGGTAGTGCAATAGTGCAATAGTTGAATAGTGCGATAGTTTTTGCCGCACTATCGCACTATCGCACCATCGCACGAACGAACTATTATGGGTAAAGCCGACATTCACATTCACACAACGCACAGCGATGGGATGGCATCCGTCCAACAAGTATTCGATTTCGTCGAGAATAAAACCGCTCTCGACGTGATTGCCATCACCGATCACGATATGTTCGATGGGGCGGACGAAGCGCGCAATCTTGCCGCGCGGCGCAATTATCGTTTCCAGGTATTGACCGGGATGGAAGTCACGACCATCGAAGGTCACTTGCTCGTCCTGGGTCTCGACCAACCAGTGAAATCGTTGATGGCGCTCGACAAAACCATCGCGCAGGTGCACGAGCAAGGCGGCATCGTCATTGCGCCGCATCCGATGTCGTGGCTCATTCGCTCGATTGGGCGCAACGGCTTGATGCGAATTCATCGCAACCCGCACGACGAAGTGTACTTTGATGGATTCGAAACGATGAACCCGTCGCTTGCCGGACGCGTCGTCGCGCAACAGGTACGCGAGATCAACGCGCGCGTGCTCAAGTTGCCGGAGACCGGCGGCAGCGACTCACACATCAAGGAAACGATTGGCACCGCGGTCACGAATTATCCCGGCACGACCGCGCAAGATTTGTTGCGCGCGATTCACAACAACGAGACGAGCGTGGACGGACATTACTGGACGACTGAAGAAATCAAACAACTCGCGCGTATCGGTCCCGCGCAAATGTTGCAGAGCTTGGTCAAGTTGCCGGCGAAGCATGTTCGGCGCGCGTTAAATGGGAAACAAGGGAAATAAGGGAAATGGGGGAAAAGGCATTCCAGGATTTCTACCCGGACACTCTTGCACATTGTTACGGTTGCGGTCGTCTGAACGAACACGGGCATCAGATCAAGAGTTATTGGGATGGTGACGAGAGTGTGTGCGAGTTTATGCCCAAGTCGTACCACACCGCGATCCCAGGTTACGTGTACGGCGGACTCATCGCGTCGTTGATTGATTGTCACGGCACGGGCACCGCCGCCGCCGCAATGTATCGCGCCGAGAATCGCGCGATGGACACCGAGCCGCCGTTTCGTTTCGTCACCGCGTCGTTGCACGTAGATTATTTGCGCCCAACGCCGCTGGGCGTGCCGCTCGTCGTGCGCGGAACGGTGAAGGAAATCAAGGGACGCAAGATCGTGATTGACGCGACGCTCTCCGCGAACGGCGAGGTGTGCGCGCGTGGGCAGGTCGTCGCGGTGCAGATGCCGGAAACATTCAGATGAGAATTTTTCACCACAGAGCACACAGAGGACACAGAGCATTTTATTTTTTCTCTATGCTCTCCGTGTTCTCAGTGGTGAAATGAGAAATGCTAGATGAAACAATTATCTCGCGAAGAATTTGAACGCGCGCGACAATTCCTCAAAACGCGCGCACGCCCACTTGAGCGAACCATGTTCGAGTACCGTTTTGAAAACGGCACAGTCGAAAACGTCATCGCCGAGTTGGCGCGCTTTCAAAACGCGGATGGCGGATTCGGTCACGCGCTCGAACCGGACTCGCGCGCGCCGAGTTCGTCCGCGCTCGCAACCGGCATCGCGTTGCATTCGCTCGTCGAGCTGGGCTGCGATGCGAGTCATCCGATGGTGCGCCAAGCGTTGGCGTACTTGCGCGCCACGTTCAATCCGCAGACCCAGGTTTGGCGCGTCGTTCCGCCTGACGCGAACAATTTTCCGCATGCGCCATGGTGGCACGACGAGAACGGCAGTCTCGCACGCACATTCGACGAGTTCCGCATCATCCCGCGCGTGCTGATACTCGCGTCACTGTGGCATTTTGTGGCTGCCGTGCCGCGCGATTGGCTCGACGCGCTGACACGCGCGGCGGTCACGTACATCGAAAAAGTTTCGGTGCTGGGTGGCGGCGGTGGAAGCGACTTGGAGTACGCGATCATTCTCGCAGAAGAAGAAAAGTTGCCGCGTGAGTATCACGCGCGTCTCGTCGCGCGCATCCGCGCGGCGATTCCGACAGTCGTCGTGCGCGACCCAGCAAAATGGAGTGCGTACTCGCTCAACCCGCTCAAGATTGCGCCGACGCCGCAAACGTTTGGCAGTGATTTGATCTGGGACGATTTGCAAACGAATTTAGATTTTGCGATTGAGAATCAAACCGCTGAAGGAACCTGGGAGCCAACCTGGATGTGGTCCGGCGCGTATCCCGAGGCGTGGGAACAAGCGAAACTCGAATGGCGCGGGCACTTGACACTAGAGATGCTGACGATGTTGAGAGCGTACGGGAGATTAGAATAGTAGCATTGAACTGCCTTTTCGCTTAAATTTCCGGCACATTCCGAGATTTGAGCCGTTTTCGACCCGTTCTTCGCCCAGAAATGGTACTTCGACATCTCGCGAACACTACCGGACCAAGAGATTCTGCATGTCCAGCGGTGTCCTCCGGGACAGTATGGGGAAAACGCCTATTTTCAGGGCATTTTGTGACACTGGAATTTACGATTGTGCCAGAATTTTAAGCGAAAAGAGAGTTGAACATGAACTTGGTGCGAATTACGACGAGGCAAAAATGATAGTATTCATTGACAGTAACTGCTCAGGCATAACCAAACTTGGACGACTCTTGTATTGCAAAGCATACATTCATCAGGCATACTGTAGACAATGACACCGTCCCCATTACCTACTGACGAACAAATCCGTGCGGCATACCAGCAAGGCGAAGAAAC
>JACRBM010000093.1 GCA_016219275.1 Chloroflexota bacterium | reverse complement strand
TGCGGCCTGGCTCAGAGGTTGCCAGCGCGCTTCAAGTTCATCGAGAGTAGGCATGGGCAGGTCCTTTCGGAAAGAGCGGATGCCCCATCTTACCCGAAAATACCGTCAATGTCATCTACCCGAAAATCTGACGCACACCCGTATACTCACCGCGGGTTTATTTATTTCGCAACTTGTGCTAGAATGCGCCCACTCGAAATCTGAATGTGGAGTGGAGAAACGATGGACGTATTGTTGCTGAAAAATGTGCCTGGTGTTGGAAATGCCGGGCAGGTGAAAAAGGTGACGGACGGTTATGCGCGTAATTTTTTGTTGCCGCGTAAACTCGCGGTGACCGCGAACGAAGGCGCGGTCAGGCAAGCGGACGACATCAAGCAAGCCGCCGCGCGGCGCGATGCCAAGACGCTCGCCGAGGCGCAAGAACTCGCGCGCCAACTGGGTCTGGTCACGTTGACGTTCCGCGCCAAAGCCGGCGAAGGTGATCGCTTGTTCGGTTCGGTCACATCGGGCGATATTGCCGATGCTTTGGTGCGCGAAAAGAATATTACGGTAGACCGGCGCAAGATCGAACTGGAAAATCCGATCAAAGAATTGGGCGAGCGTGGTGTGCCGATCAAATTGCATCCCGAAGTCACTGCGCAAGTCAAGATTGTCGTCGAGCGCGAAGCTGCGTAAGCCGGGACGTATGAATCCGAATATCAACACGCAGGCATTGGTTCGTCAAATTGTCGCGCGGGTGCGCTGTGGGGTGTGTAATCACCATTTTGGGATGAGCGATGTGCATGTCTTGGGTCGGCGTGAGAATGCCTGGGCGTTCCGCGTGCGTTGCCGCGAATGTCGCACTGAGGCGCTGATGCTCGCGTTCGTGGGGAACGGCGGCGCACAGCCGATTTACACCGACCTCGTCCCTTCCGAATGGGATCGCTTCAAAGCCAGCCCGCCGATTTCGGAAGACGATGTGATCGCCGTGCACCGCTATATCCAAGCGTACGTCGGCGACTTTACCGAACTGCTCGACGAACCGCTGCCGCCCGAATGATCGGCGTGAGAATTCAATTCGGTCCAACCCGACTGGAAATGTAACCTCCAGTCGGGTTTTCGCATCTAATCAGAGAATTTGACAAACTTTTCGCATGGGATTATAGTACACTCATAGGATACCCCGGTAGGGTATCTGATTTTTCAGGAGGATTAACATGAGCGCAACTCAACTTTTGCACGTGAACGACGCGGAATTCCACACGAACGTTTTGGAATCGCAGACGCCGGTGCTAGTGGACTTTTGGGCGGCGTGGTGCGGACCGTGCCGCGTGATTGCGCCTTTCGTCGAAGAAATCGCGCGCGATTATGCCGGTAAAGCGACCGTCGCCAAAATGGATACGGATGCCAATCCGATGACGCCGATGCAGTACGGCATTCAGGGCATCCCAACCTTGATCTTTTTCAAGGGTGGCAAGGAAGTGGACCGAATCGTCGGGGTCGTGCCGAAGGCAGTCATCGCAAAAAAACTAGACGCGGTGCTCGCCAAATAGGGCAGGGAGATGACGATGGATGCGGTGGTTACGATTGAAACGCGGAAACCGTTTGACGATGCCGTGACAGCCGTCGAGCAGAATATCGCGGCGAAAGGGTTTCGCGTGTTGCACATTCACGACGTCCAAACGACGTTCGCCGAAAAGGGCATCACGCGTGAGCCGTACAAAATCATCGAAGTGTGCAACGTCAAGTACGCGCATCAGGCGTTGACGGCTGACCCGTTGATTGGGTTGCTAATGCCGTGCAAGATCAACGTGTTCACCGACCAGGGCGCGACCAAAATCAATTTGCTCGCGCCCTCCATCCTGTCCGAGTTTTTTCCAGATGCGAATTTATCTCTGATGGCGCGCGAAGTCGAAACGATTTTGCGTGAGGTGGTTGAAACTGCAAGCAAGGTGGAGAATTAGTAATGCCGATTTACGAATACGAATGCAAAGATTGTCGTGAACCATTTGAAGTATTTGTCCGCTCGATGAGCGCGCGCGTGCAAGCCGTGTGTCCCAAGTGCGGAGGCGAACACGTTCAGCGCGAGGTCACGGCGGCAAGCGCGTTGGGAATGAGCGGAGCGGCGGCGTCTGCTTCGGTCAGTTCGTGCGCGCCGAGTGGTTGAGGATTGCCTCGGCGTTAACCCAGGATGGGTTACACAAGACAACCAAGGCGTGGTTGGGTGAACGAAGGTGGTGGGTAATGGAAGATACTGAATCGCGCGGGGAACTGGTGCGGCGACTCAAACGCATCGAAGGACAAACGCGGGGCGTGCAAAAAATGGTGGAGGAGGGGCGCGATTGCGCCGACATTCTACATCAGCTTTCCGCGATCAATGAAGCCGTACGGAGCGTGAGTGTCATGCTCGCCGAACAATACGCGCACGAATGTTTGGGCGCGGTATCGGGCAAGGGCACGAAATCGCGCCAAGCCATCGCGGCGATGATTGACGCCATTGCGCGCGTCCCAAGATAATTTGTGATTTTCGATTTACGATGGCTGATTTTGAAATCGAAAATCGAAAATCGAAAATCGAAAATTGGAGATGGGGGTTGGAGTGGGATTGTTACGCGATAACGACCGCGCCCAGTTGCAAAAGGAATTTGAACAACTGACCAGTCCGGTCAAGTTAGTGTTTTTTACCCAGGCGCTCGATTGTGATTTCTGTCCGTTGACTAAACAGGTGTTGGATGAACTGGTGAGTTTGTCGGACAAGATTCAGTTAGAAACGTTCAACTTTGCGACGGACAAGCCACCGGTCGCCGCGTTCAACATCGTGCGTGTGCCGGCGATTGCGCTCGTGCGCGTCGAGTCGGTGCAGAACAATGGCAAGTCGGAAACGCGCGATCGGGATTACGGCATCCGCTACTATGGCGTTCCGTCGGGATACGAGTTCGCGTCGCTCGTCGGCGACATCATGGATGTGTCGAACGGCGATTCGGGTTTGAATGCGCAGAGCCGCGCCGCGCTCGCGCAATTAAAAGAGCCGGTGCATTTGCAGGTATTTACTACCCCGACCTGACCGCACTGTCCGCGTGCAGTCAGGTTGGCTCACAAAATGGCGATGGAAAGCGAATTCATTACGGCGGATATGGTGGACGCGTCCGAGTTTGCGGAACTCTCCGATTCGTATCAAGTCTATGGCGTACCGCTAACAGTGGCGAACGACAAGGTGCGCGTCGAAGGCGGAATGCCGGAGCAAATGTTCGTTCCGCAGATTTTGCAAAAATTCGGCGTGTCGGTGAAAACGCCGGGGCAGTGAAATGCGCGCATTAATCTGGCATGTAGATTCGTTCGTGTGTCGCATCACCGAAAAAGGACGTTCGCCAGTCGTCGAGCCGATGGGCGAACGCGAGACACACGTGAGCGACGCGTTGCTCGTGCTGACGAGCGTCGAAAAGGGCGACGAGCGCGCGCCGCAGATCGTCGCGGAGCGCGCGGCGACGATGCTCGCGGAGCACGCGCGCAAATTGCGCGTCACGACGATTGTCCTGCACTCGTTCGCGCATCTGTTTGCGGAACTTGCCGCGCCAGCGGACGCGATTGCGGTGATGCAACAAGTCGAGACGCGTTTGCGCGCTGCGGGGTTGACCGTGATTCGCACGCCGTTCGGCTGGTTCAACGAACTTGATATCAAAGCAAAAGGGCATCCATTGTCGCGTTTGGCGCGCGTGTTTTCAGCAGAAGGATGAGATGGATCCAATCGAAAAAGTGTTGCGCGAAAATAAAATCATCGCGGTCGTCGGCGCGTCGAACAATCCGGCGCGACCCAGTTATGAGGTCGCGCAGTACTTGCAAGCGCGCGGCTACAAAATTATTCCGGTGAATCCAACGATCACCGAGTTTCTCGGTGAGAAGAGTTACCCGGATGTGAGTTCGATTCCCGGCGCGGTGGATGTCGTGGACATTTTTCGGAACCCCGAAGCCGTTCCGGAAATCGTCGAGCAGGCGATCGCGAAAAAAGCCAGGGTTGTGTGGATGCAACCAGGCGCGGAGAACCTCGACGCGGCGCAACGCGCGATGGACGCTGGTCTCGAAGTGATTGTCGGTGTGTGTATGATGAGACAGCACCGGACATTGGCGTGATAAATGATTGCTGATTTGCTGAAATTGCGGAAAGCAAATAGCAAATTGCAAATCGAAAATCCAAAATCGAAAATCCAAAATTCTCAAGAGGCAATTGTGGGCGACGTTAAGACGGCATCGGTCAAGTGGGTGGAAGGGCACGAGTTCCAAACGTTTACTGGGTCGGGACATCAAAGTGTAATTGATTCGAGTGTGGCATCGAGTGGCAAGAATCACGGTCCTAGCCCAATGGAGTTGTTATTGGTTGGAATGGCGGGATGTACTGGGATTGATGTGATTGATATTCTCGGCAAGAAACGTCTCGATGTGAAAGGTCTCGAAGTGCGGATCGAAGGTACGCGCGCCGAAACGTATCCGATGGTCTACACCGAGATCAACGTCGTCTATGTTGTGCGCGGCAAAGATATTCCCGAACGCGCGGTCGAACAGGCGATTCATCTTTCCGAGGAAAAGTACTGCGGCGCGGGCGCGATGCTCGCCAAGACGGCGAAGATCAATCACCGCTACGAGATTGTTTCCGAGTAACGCAATTTTGAAAATTGCGCTACTTGTCTGGATCAGCGAGTGAATCTCCCCTGGTGGTTTCCCTTTGGGCGCGTCGAAGAAATCGCGCCGCGTGAGTTGCGCGAACAACTCGCGCGCGATGGACACGCTCTGCAACTGATTGACGTGCGGTCTGAAATCGAATTCAACCAAGGACACCTCGCACACGCGCGAAATGTCCCGATCAACGTTTTGCCGCGCCAACTCGCATCGCTCCATCTCGACCCGAACCGCCCGGTAATCGCGATTTGTCTTTCGGGACATCGCAGTGTGCCGGCGTATCGTCTTTTGAAGAGAACAGGTTTTCGACAAGTCTATAGTCTTGCCGGCGGAATGGTGGCGTGGTGGAGCGCGCGCCTGCCGACCATGAAGGATTGAGCCAATGATGGGCGCGAATTATCGCGTGCCGCTGGTGGACGCGGACAAATGTCGCACGTGCCGCCAATGCATCGCGCGCAAATCGTGTCGTTTGAAGGCGCTTGTGCAATTCGAGCAAAACGAATTGCCGTACATTGATCAGGCATTGTGTCGCGGCTGCCTCGTGTGCGTGGACGAGTGTCCATTCCGCGCAATTATGGTGGAAACGAAATGAGTGGTCGTCGTTTGTATCTCATCACTGCCGCGATGATGCTGAGTTTATTTCTCGCGTCCATCGAAGCGACGGTCGTCGCTACCGCAATGCCGACGATTGCCGCGCAACTGGGCGGACTCGACATCTATGCCTGGGTCTTTTCCGCGTACATGCTCGCGTCCACGACGACGATGCCGATCTTTGGCAAACTCTCCGACATCTACGGACGCCGGCGAATTTTCTTGTTCTCGATTGCTACGTTCATGCTGGGTTCGGCGTTGTGCGGTCAAGCGCAAAGCATGCCGCAGCTCATTTTCTTTCGCACGTTGCAGGGGTTGGGCGCGGGTGGAATTTTGCCGCTTGCGTTTACGATCATCGGCGATATTTTCACATTCGAGCAACGCGCCAAGGTTCAAGGACTTTTCTCCGGCGTGTGGGGCTTGTCGAGTTTACTCGGTCCACTCGCCGGCGGTTTCCTCGTTGATTTTGTTTCGTGGCACTGGGTCTTTTATCTAAACGTACCGTTTGGTTTGATCTCGGTCGCGTTGATGTTGGTCGCGTGGCGCGATGTGCATCCACGCACCGGCGGGAGCATTGATTACGCGGGCGCGCTGTTGATGACGGGCGGCATCGTCGCGCTGATGCTCGCGCTCTTCGAACTGCGCGCGGGACGCGAGATAAATGTTCCCGGCTTTGCAATATTGCTTGTCTTCGCGATTATCCTGCTTGCCGCGCTCTGGTTCGTCGAACGTCGCGCGACGAATCCGATGTTTCCGCTAACGCTTTTCCGCGAGCGATTGTTCTCCGCCGCAATTGGTCAAGGATTTCTTTCCGGCTTTGCCTTGTTTGGCGGCGCGGCGTTCGTGCCCCTGTTCGTCCAGTCCGTACTCGGTACGAGTGCGACCGTGGCGGGCGCGACGTTGACGCCCCAGTTGTTGTGCTGGACGATTGCCAGTGTCATCGGCACGCGCTTGATGTTGCGATTTAGTTTCCGTTCGCTCGCGATGACCGGGATGACGTTGCTCGTTATCGGCGCGATGCTGATGACGCAAATTTCCGCGAGCACACCGATCTGGCTCTTGGCGAGTTTCACCGGCTTGATGGGTATGGGGATGGGTTTGTCCGTTCCCACTTTTTTGATCGCGGTGCAAGCCGTGGTGTCGCGTCAGTCGCTCGGCACGGCAACGGCGACGGTGCAATTCAGTCGCTCGATTGGCGGCGCAGTCGGCACGAGCGTAATGGGTGTGATCCTCGCATTCCGTTTGAATAGCGCCTTCACTATACTTGGATTCGATCCAGCCAAGATTTCGATTGACGTGTTGCTCGACCCGACTCCCAGCGCGTCAGCGACGATGTTGGATTCGTTACGCGGTGCGATGACGAGCGCGGTGCAAGCCGTGTTTGTCGCTGCGCTGATTGCCGCGTTGCTGGGTTGGCTCGTGACAACACTTGCGCCGCGCGGCATGATTGGCGCGCAACGCGCGGCGGCGAACGAACCGCGCGCCGAGAACATATCAGCCGAGTAGGGGCGAGGTCATCTCGCCCTTTTTGTTTTGTCGCGCGAATTGGTTTGTGATAAAATGATGTACAGAGGAGGAAATGCTCAAATGGTAATCATCGCCGAATTGAAAAGTGACGACGGGAAAGTGATCGGGACCATGACCGCGAATCCGAAAGAGTTCAAGACCGGCAGTCGCGGTTTTCACGGGCAAAGTAAAATCGAGATTGATGGCAAACGTTATCAGGTGCAAATCCAGTTTGTCGAGATCGGCAGCAAAAAGCCCGCCGATGAAAAATGAACGCGCCGCGCCGCTCGACATTTACGGATGCGCTCCGAATGCCGCGTAGTCGTAACCAAAATTATTTGGACGCGGATTCACGCGGGTAAGGAAAAATATCCGCGTGAATCCGCGTCCAAAAATCTTCGCGTCGGTTTCTTCTAATTTCCCCTTCATACTTTCTTCATATCCTCGCGCTATAATCTCCTTGAAATTTCAACAGGAGTGGATGTATGCAAATTCCTAAAGTGCTCGTGTGGGTGATTGCGATTGTGTCGTTGATCGGCGCGTTTTTCGCCGGCGTCGCGACGACGACGGTTTTTTCCGCGCGTTCGTCATTTGTTACGCGCGCCGTGACGATGCGCGGTGATTTCGCGCCAGCGATGCCATTTGGTAATGGGATGCACGGCTTGCCCAACAGTCGAATGATGCCGGGCTACGGTCGCGGCTATGACGCGAATCCAGGTTATGATCGTGGCAATCGGATGATGCCGGGTTACAATCGCGGCTATGGCGCGAATCCAGGTTATGATCGTGGCAATCGGATGATGCCTGGCAATCGCGGCGGCTCGATCACTCCGCGGGACAACCAGCGCAATCAAATGATGCCTGGCAATCGCGGTGTGCCGATGATGCCAGGTTGGAACGGACGACGGTAACAAGGAGCGCAAAATGCAAATTACCGGAAAAATGCTCGCGCTGTTTGGCGCGTTGCTTGTCGGTGTTTACTTGATTGGTGCGATCATTGCCGCGCCATTCGGATTTGGAATGATGCGCGGCGATTTCGGAATGGGCGGCAGATTTCTGCCGGGGTTTGGATTGCACGGCGTCACGTGGTTGATCGTTGCCGCGTTCGTCGTGCTGGGAATCGTGTGGTTGGCGCAACGCCCCGTCGCCGCGTCCCCCACGACCGCGCCGAATACGACCGCGAGCGTTCCCGCGACCAAACCGTGCCCGAATTGTCAACGCGCGACGCAGAACGATTGGCGCGTGTGCGCGTACTGCGGACACACGTTGATCGAGGAATCACCCGCGCAAGCGTGAGCAAAAAAATTCTCATCGTCGAGGACGAGAAAAAACTCGTCACGATTCTCAAAGGATATTTGGAACAAGCCGGGTTTGCGGTGGTTACGGCATTCGATGGACCACATGCGCTTGCCGTGTTTCGTCACGAAAAGCCCGCGTTGGTATTGCTCGATTTGAATTTGCCCGGGCTGGACGGACTCGATGTGTGTCGCGCACTCCGCAAAGAATCGAACGTGCCGGTGTTGATGGTCACCGCGCGCGCCGAAGAAGCGGATCGTCTGATCGGCTTGGAGCTCGGCGCGGACGATTACATCGTCAAACCGTTTAGCCCGCGCGAAGTCGTCGCGCGGGTGCGCGCCGTGTTGCGCCGCGCGGAGGGCGAACCGCTGCGCGCGCAAACGCTCGTCGCCGGGGACTTGGCGCTCGACCTCGACAAACATTCCGCGCGACTCGGAGCGCGCGAGTTGGATCTCACGCCGACCGAGTTTAATTTGCTCGCGGCATTGATGCAAAATCCGGGGCGCGCGTTCACGCGCTTGCAACTACTCGATCTGGCGTTGGGTGAAACGTTCGACGGGTACGAGCGGACGATTGACGCGCACGTTAAAAACTTGCGTCAAAAAATCGAACGCGATCCCAAAGACCCGCGTTATATTCTCACCGTGTTCGGGATCGGCTACAAGTTTGCGGAGGATCTCGCGCGATGAATCGCCTATTCTTCCGCTTGCTCGGCGCGTTCGCGATTGTCGTCCTGACCGTCGTCGCGGTCGTCTTTCTCATCGCGAACCAAACGACGACGAGTGAATTTCGTGCGTACATGTTTCGCGGCGGCATGGCGCCGTCGAGCCAGGTCGCGCGCGAGCTAGCGGCATTTCACGCGGCGCGCGGAAATTGGCAAGGCGTGGACGAGTATTTCACCGGGACATTCGACTCGCGCATGGGTTCGATGATGTCCTCGCGTCGCGCGCCTGCCACGATGATGAATCCGCCGATGCAATTGGCGGACACGAACGGCGTGATTATCGCGGGATGGGAAGCGAGCGTGGGACAACGCGCGAGCGCGACCCAACTCGCGCAAGGTGTACCGATCCAAGTGGGCGACCAGACGGTCGGCACCTTGATCGCTCCTGCGATGAGTTCATCCGCGCTCGACACACAACAGCAAGAATTCCTGTTTCGCGTGAACGTCTCGATATTGGTTGCCGGGGTTGTCGCCGGATTGATTGCGTTCGTGTTGGGCGTCGCGCTCGTGTACCAAATCACCGCGCCGCTCAAATCGCTCGCGTCTGCGGCGAACAAAATCGCGGCAGGTGACTTTACCGCGCACGTGGTCAAGCCGGGGACGGATGAAATCGGGCACGTGGGGCGCGCGTTCAATGCGATGGCGGACAGTCTCGCGCGGTCGGAAACCGCGCGGCGAAATATGATCGCGGATATCGCGCACGAACTTCGCACGCCGCTGGGCGTGATGCGCGGGCAACTCGAAGGGATGATGGATGGCGTGTTCGCGATGACGCCCGATCAACTCGCATCGTTGCACGAAGAAACGTTGTTGCTCGCGCGTTTGGTGGACGATCTGCGCGAACTTGCGCTCGCGGATGCGGGACAATTGCAGATTCACCGCGCGCCTTCCGATCTCGGCGCGCTGATCGAGAAAACCGTCGCGGCGTTCGCGCCGCAAGCCGCGGAGAAAAACATCGCGCTCGAAACGAATGTCATGCGCGCTGTGCCGCGTGTGAATCTCGACGATCATCGTATCGAGCAGGTGTTGCGTAATTTGATCGGCAACGCGTTGCGGCACACGCCGGTTAGCGGCACGATCAGTGTGCAGTGTTCCGCGGACGGTGTTCAGCCAGGATTCATCCGGGTCAGCGTGAGTGACACCGGCGCGGGGCTCGCGCAAGAAGATTTGCCGCGCGTGTTCGAGCGATTTTGGCGCGGGGATAAATCGCGTTCGCGCGCGGGCGGCGGCGCGGGGCTGGGTCTTGCGATTGCCAAGCAGTTAGTGGTCGCGCATGGCGGCGCGATTGGCGTGGCGAGCGATCCAGGACGCGGCGCAACGTTTTGGTTTACGTTGCCGGTGTAGGGCGGGGCGATCCCGCCCTTTTTTTATCCTGCCGCGCGTGGCGCTGGATTGGTGTTGGGGCGAGTTGCCGGAGTACTGAGCAAGAATCCGGCGAAGATAAAAATCAGCGCGAACAATTCGCTGACGCGAAACAATTCGATGCCGCCGAGCGCGCCGAGACTGTGCGCGGTCGCCGCGATCAAGCCGCCGGTGGCAATCAGCGCGGTCGCCCGCGCGCGTTCGCTCATCGCGCGCGTGCGCGCGAATTTGTACGCCGACCACAACCCGCCGCCCACGAATGAAATCGTGCCAAAGATGTTGAGACCGATCAGCGCGAGTTGGACTGGAAAAAACGGAAAGACACGCAATGGCAGAAATTGTTCGGCGGTCGTTTGCAATTGCTCCGGCGCGATGGGCCAGCCGACGATGAGGATGACGCCAAGCAGGGAAGTCACCGCCAACGCGCCTTGAATCCGATCGGCGTGGGCTTTGGCGAGAATCAAGTACAGTGTGCCCATGCCGAGCCACGCAGAAACGAGGAGTGCGCCAGCGGCGTAGTACGCGCGGTACGTCCATGCCGACCAACCGGCAAAGGTAGCGATCAGTTCAGCGAATACGGCAATCGTCCACAACGCCAATGCGACCGACCAAGTGAGTTGATATATTTTGCGGCGCGCGAGATATTGGCGCAGTACGAGCGCGGTAAAGATGATGCTGAGTATGACATCCGCGCCGGATATGAGCGCGTTCGTAATCAAGGGTCCCTCCAAATCGTAATTGCCACACCGAGCGCGGTTGCGGTCCGTGGTCGTTTTTCTACACTTTGTTCTTTAGTCCCACGTTCCAGAAAACCTTAAAGCGGCAATAATCCTGTTTCGTTCCCACGCGGCACGATGTTTCTTGCACGGTGTGGCGGTCGCCGCTTGCCCAGGTCACGGCGGCTTCATAGAACGCGACCGGCGAGTAGCAAAAGCGCGCCTCGCTCGACGCGGGTGGATGCGCGAGCAGTTCCGCGCAATAGGGGCAATCGTGAATGTCGAGCACGAAATCATTGCCCTCGCGGCGAAACTCGTGATAATTGCCAAGCGCGCGCGACATTTCGTCGGCGAGTTTACGCACGGCGAGCGCGACGCGTTCTTGCTTGGTGCCGAGCGAATCGAACGCGCGCAGAAACTGGGTGTACGCGAGCGTACCACTGCGCGTCAGGTTCTCAAACCCGCGCTGCGCGGTGCGCCGCAAAATATCGCGCGCTTGCACTTCGTCGAAGACTTGCCACACAACGCCGATGACTTTTTCGTACTCGCGCAAGGTAATCGAAGGCGAATCGTCGAACGGCGGCGGCTGATCGGCGTACCGTTCCAGATTCGCCAGTTGAAATACGCGGTGGTGCGAGACCCGGTTGGGCGTCTCTTCGGCGATGATGTCGTACACGATTCGGATCACGTACGAGGGTAGTTTCTTTTCCTGCGACATAAGATTATCTCCATCCTGCGCCGAACGCCACCGGTTCATCGCGACATTCATCCGCGCGTGATTTCAAACATTGCGTTTGAAGGTTTGCGTGCGTATAATGCAAACGAATTATTCCGCGACGGATTCGATGATGGCGGGTTGCCGCGATTCGGTGGCTTGCAATCGCACGAGCATCGCCGCCGAAAACAGACCCAGCAAGGCGGTGATGACGACGATGCCATCCGCGCCGCGCCAATCCACGAACGGTCCACCGAGCGCCGCGCCGAGGAATTGACCGACGCCGAGGAACACCGAATACAACCCCATGATCGCGCCGCGATCAGCCGAATGTTCTTCGGTGATGTCGGCGAGATGCGCGAGCGCGGCGGGCGTAAAGCCGCTTTGAATCACGATGCTGACCGCGAGTAGAATCGCGAGGGGCAGAATGAGCGGCGCGTCAAACGACGGCTGATGGTTGATCGCATAGAGGATCAAGCACGTGAGGAACAATCCGCCCGTGCCGATTAGCATCACGGTCGTCTTTTTCATCTGCGCGAAGAACATGCTCCAGAACAAAATGCCGATCACAAAAATCACGGCGTACGCGGCGCGGACGTTGCCGGCTTCAAAGGCATCGAAACGCCCGACGAGGAGTTGATCTTGGAATACCGTTCGGTCGGTGAACACGCGCGCGGTTAGGTTGATGAATACGCCCAGCACCGCGTTGATCGCGATCCATGCCGGAGCGAAGCGTTGCACGCGCGGATTCGTCACCAGTTTCCAATAGTGCGCCCAGGTTTCACGCGGCGAAGCGGACTTGCCGGTATGGACTCCTTCGCGGTACTCATGCAAGCCCCACCACAAAATCGCAAGACTCGCCAGGTAGATGATCGCGTTGAGCGCGAACGCGGGACTGGTGAGCGGAATTCCGGCGACAATGGCGGCGTCACCATAGTGGCGCCATAACCAACCGCCGAGCGAAAAGCCCGCCGCCGCGCCGCCAATCGTGGCGATTTCAAAAAAGCCGACGACGCGCGCGCGCAACTTGGGCGAATGTGATGTGGTCTCGGCGATATAACCCAGGGTTGCCGGCGCGTTCGCGGCAGTCGAAATGCCTTCGAGCAAACGCGTCACGAGCAACATCCACACGACCGTCGTCATCGCCGTGATTTGCACGGCAATCGCGCCAAAGAGTGGACCAAAGATGATAAACAACTTGCGTCCATACCGATCGCTCCACGCACCAAAGAGCGGCGCACCAACCAACTCGGCGGCGAAAAAAGTTCCGATAATCAAGCCACCTATCGTGTACGAAACTTCGTACACGTTATGCCGACCGGCGATCAATCGCAACGGATGATCCGGATTCAGTGCGGCTTCGTGAATCGCATTAAAATAGAATTGAATGTTCTCGCCCATCGCGCCCGCTGCCGCGCGCAGTAGAAGACTGCCACTGATGAGCGCAATCAGCGAGCGCGTCAAGTGGGGGATGGGATTGTTGGCTTGCTCGTGTGCTGTCATTGAACCTCCGCGGGCGGATTATACCACACAGACGCGTTCAGTCGCAAGAAGTGGAATGGTACCGAATATGTTCCGATGGATTCTTAAGAGTATTTTTCTCGCGTGGTTCGTCGTGGGATGCGCGCGCGCGGACGCTTCGCTTGCGCCGACGCCGACGCCGGCGAATCTAGCGTCCGCGCTCGTCTTCGTCGAGCCGGAGGCAGGGTTGTCGCCGGTGTTGTACACATTGAACGCGGCGACAAAATCAATTCGTTTGCAAGCGCATTGGCTCACCGAAAAAGAAATGCTGGACGCGCTGAAAGCCGCGCGCGGTCGCGGCGTGGACGTGCGCGTGATGCTCGAAAATCAACCGCTCGGCACAAACGCGAGCAATCGCGCGACGATCAGCGCCCTGCAATCCGCCGGCGTCAACGTGCGGACGAGTCACGCGGCTTTCAAGTTATCGTATGCCACGTTTGTGATTGTGGATGATCGCGCCGCGCTCGTGATGACGTTCGACGCGACGCGCGCGAGCTGGACGGAGACGCGCGGGTTTGGTGTGCGTGTGACGCAACCCGCGCAGATCGTGGAACTCGCGGTCGTGTTCGAATCCGATTGGAAGCGCGCACCGGTCGCGCCGGTGAATCCGCTGCTCGCGTGGAGCGCGGTGAACGCGCGGCAACGACTCTACGCGCTGATAGATGCCGCGCAACAATCGCTCGACATCGAGTGCGAGGCGTGGAAGGACGATGAATTGGACGCGCGCTTGTTGAACGCGCTCCAGCGCGGCGTAACCGTGCGATTGATCACCTCACCAGACCCGACCGGCGACGCGACGCCGGGATGGTTGCCCAAGTTCACGCGCGCGGGAATGCTCGCGCGACTCGTCAAGACGCCGGATATTCACGGCACACTGATTCTCGCGGACAATACGCGCGCGTTCGTCGGCTCGACGCGATTGACGAGCGCGGCGTTAGACACGCATCGCGATGTGGGCGTTTTGCTCGACGATGCCGCAAGTGTGCAGACGTTGACGGCGACCTTCGCACACGATTGGAATATCGGTAAGTAGTTTGTAACTTTTTATGTCCTCACGCGTCTAATTGAAGGACGCGATAAAATCCTGTCCCACTTTTTGTTTAGGAGACACTCGAATGGAAATGATCATTGATTTTCCCGGCGGCGCGCGCGTGGACGCGCATTTCGATTCGTTCACGATCAAGACTGACCAGCCCGCGCAAGGCGGCGGCGCAGGGTCCGCACCGACGCCGTTCGCGACGTTTCTTTCGTCGCTGGGCACGTGTGCGGGAATTTACGTGTTGGGTTTTTGTCGTCAGCGTGGTTTGCCGACCGAAAACATTCGGCTTGTGCAACGGATGCAAGTGGATCCGATAACGCATCTGGTTTCGCACATTACACTCGACATACAACTTCCGCCCGACTTTCCAGAAAAGTACAAAACGGCGGTCATTCGTTCGGCGGAACAGTGCGCGGTCAAGAAACATTTCGAGCGTCCACCGGAAATTCAGGTGAGCGCGCTGATCGGCGAACCGGCGCACGCCTAATTTTTGGATGAGGAGTAATCGCGTGAGCAAAAAAATCGTACGATCAACGGCGCGTCCATCATCAAAAGTGATTTGGTTGATCGCGGGCGCAGTCGTGACGCTCACTGTGCTGGCTCTGGTGATGTTCCAAGCCCCATCGCGCGCGCAAACGTTGCCGAATGAAATCACGACGGCGGACGCGCTGGCGAAACGCAACGCGGGCGCGTTCATTCTCGATGTACGTGAGCCGAGCGAGTGGAATGAATATCACGTCCCGAATTCGACCTTGATTCCGCTCGGTTCACTCGCCGCGCGCGTGAACGAATTGCCGCGCGACAAAGAGATCGTCGTCGTGTGTCGCTCGGGAAACCGGAGCGCGACCGGGCGCGATGTGTTGCGCCAAGCCGGTTTCGCCCAGGTGACGAGTCTCGCCGGCGGATTGAATGGTTGGAAAGCCGCGGGCTACCCAACGGTGAGCGGTCCGTAAAATCGGTTGCGCGTTCGTGTGTCGTGTGGTATGATGCGCCTCAACTCGTGAGGGATCGTATCACACCGATGGCAGACACACTTTCAGATCGTGAACTGTACGAACGCATTCGCGCGGGCGACAAATCGGCATGCGCCGCGTGCATCGAACAACATTCGCCGGCGGTGTATCGCATCGCGTTGCGCGTCGTCGGCAATCCTGCTGATGCGGAAGATGTGATGCAGGAAACGTTTCTCAGCGCGTTCAAAGCGATTGACACGTTTGAATGGCGTTCGGGTTTGGCGACCTGGTTATATCGCATCGCGTACAATGCCGCGCTGATGCGGCTCCGCAAGCCGGGACGCCACGCGGTCTCGGTCGAAGAATTAGCGGAAGGCGAAGGCATTATCGAGACGCCGCGTCAATTGTTCGATTGGTGTTGCCTGCCTGACGCCGAGTACGCGACGACCGAAGCGCGCGCGGAACTCGAACGCGCGATCAGTCAATTACCGGAGAAACTACGCGCGGTGTTCGTCTTGCGCGATCTCGAAGAACTCTCGACCGAGGCGACCGCGCGCGTGCTGGGTCTATCGAACGAAGCGGTCAAGACGCGCTTACATCGTGCGCGCTTGTGGTTGCGCGAACGGCTAACGGATTATTTTCGCGAAGCCGCAAGTCGCAAGGAGACGTGATGAATCCGATTGCTTTGGGAATCATCGTCCTCGGCGTTGTGCTCTTGCTCGTTGGGCTGTTCTTGACGACCAAGCGCGGCAAGAGGGTGGGCATCGCAATTTCGATTGCGGGCATTGGCGCAATCATCCTTCCTTTCGCGACGAGTTTCTTTCTTGGAGCCAATCCGTAATGGAACATCGCGAGTGTGAACATTTGTTGGGCGCACTGTCCCAGTATCTCGACGGCGAAGCGTCCGCCAACGTGTGCGCGGAAATCGAAAAGCATCTTGCCGATTGTACGAATTGCCGCGTCGTCGTGGACACGTTGCGTAAAACGATCTTGCTCTACCGCGAACAGCCCAAGCCCGTACTGAACGATGACGCGCGCGCGCGGTTGTATCGTTCGCTCGACCTCCAGGAATTTTTCGTCCCGCGCAAATCCGAATGAGCGCGCGTCTCTTTTTGATGACGTGGCTCGCCGCGTGGCTCGTCGCGTGCGCCTCGCCCGCAAGTCCAACAGCCATACCTGCGCCGAGCGCGACGATTGTCCTCCCAACGGCGACGCCGACATTCACACCCACGTTTACTCCAACGCGCGTGCCCACCCCGACATCAACGCCAACCGCGTTTGTCACCCCTCCCGCGACTGGCGAAGCCGCGAACGTACCAATTTTGATGTATCACAACCTGCGCGATTTGCCGAACAACGCGAGCGAATTGGAGCGCACGTGGACGGTCGCGCCGAAGCAATTTGAAGCGCAGATCGCGGCGCTTGCCACGCGCGGTTTTCACACGATCACCATGGCGCAACTCGTCGCGCATCTAAAACACCAAGGTGCTCTGCCGATCAAACCGATCGTCATTTCGTTTGACGACGGCTGGGTGGAACAGTATACCGTCGCGTATGCGGTGTTGAAAAAATACAACTATATCGGCACCTTTTTCATTTACACGAATCCGATTGACCGCGCGCATTATTTGACCTGGGCGCAATTGCAGGACATGTCTGTGGCAGGGATGGACATTCAAGCGCACACGTTGACGCACCCGCATCTGCGCGCGCTCGCGCCGAGCGAGGCGCAACGCGAAATTAGCGAATCGAAAAAAATCATCGAATCCAAGTTGGGCAAGCCCGTCGTCGCCTTCGCGTACCCGTTTGGCGAGTACAACACGGCGGTCATCGAGATGCTCAAGCGCGCGAACTTGGACAGCGCCGTGACGCTGGCATCGGGTTATCGCCAACGCACCGACGAATTGTACACGCTTCATCGCATCCGCGTATCGTACGGCGATACCCTCGATGATTTCAGCAAGCGATTACCCCAATAAGTACAACTTCGCCAAATACAATCGGCAAAGCGGAAATAGAATCCAGGTTTCTCAAAGAAACCTGGATTCTATCGCCGTCCTTTTTCTTACGTCTCTTTTACTATCTTTTCATCTGGGCTTAATGGCGCTGTGGCATAATGCGAGCGTTCTAATAAGGAGGACACTGAGATGCAAAAACCGAACTATGTTCTGATAACTGTCGCGTTGATTTTCGCGGTAATAGTGGGTGTGCTGGGTGGGGGCGTGATGGGTGGAATTGCCGGCTACATGGCGGCTTCGTCCGCCGTGCCAGCCGCGCTCCCGGTGAACGCGTCGCCGGTCGTCTCAAATGCGAATCCAGTTCCTGTCAATCCTGTTGCGCCTTCGGTGACAACACTCACGTTGAAAGAGGATTCGGCGGTAATTGATGCGGTGCGTAAAGTCAAACCTGCCGTCGTGACTGTAATCAATCAGTTGCAAACGACGCGACGCACGACTACCATCACGCCGACGGCGTCTGGTTCGGGCGTGGTGATTGACCAACGCGGTTACATCGTGACGAATAATCATGTTGTTGATGGGCAAAAAAGTTTGTCGGTGATTTTTTCCGATGGTACGAAAGCGGACGCGACGATCATCGGCACGGATTCGATTGCGGACATTGCGGTGATCAAGGTGGATACGAAACTACCGGCGGTCGCGCAGTTCGGTGATTCGTCCGCGTTGGAGCCAGGTCAATTCGCCATTGCAATCGGCAGTCCGCTCGGCGATTTTCGCGGCACCGTAACGGTGGGCGTTGTGAGCGCGTTGAATCGCAGTGTGGGCAGGATGCAAGGTCTGGTGCAGACCGACGCCGCGATCAACAACGGCAACTCGGGTGGTCCGCTCGTCAATACGTTGGGGCAGGTGATCGGCATCAACACGTTGGTCGTGCGCAGCACGAACGAAGGAAATGTCGCCGAAGGGTTGGGTTTTGCGGTGCCGTCGAACATGGTGCGCGAAATCGTTTCGCAGTTGATTGCGAAAGGCAAAGTCGAGCGCGCGTACATCGGCATTCGCTACCAGGATGTGGACCCGCAAATCGCCGGCGCGATGAATTTGCCGGCAACGCATGGCGTCCTGGTTTCGACCGTCGAAGCGGGCAGTCCCGCGGCGAAAGCCGGGTTGCAAGAGAACGATGTGATCCTCGCGTTCGATTCCAAAAAGATTGACGCGGATAATCCATTGTCGGTGATGTTGTTCACGCGTCGCGTCGGCGAAACGGTGACGCTGACGATCTTGCGCGACGGCAAAGAGTTGCAACTCAAGTTGACGTTGACGTTGCGACCGGCGTCGTCGTAATCGAAATCTGAAACGCAAAACCCCGTTCCAGTCGCAGGAACGGGGTTTTGGTTTTTTTACCTACCAATTTTTTTACTTCCGTTTTTCTCTTTCTTTTGGTACTTTTCGATAATCATGTCCACGTCTGCAAGAAACATCCGAAACGAATCCCGTTCTTGTCCTACAATCTCGTGTACTCGATGATCGTCTACTTCGCCGTAAAGATGTACCAACACGTTGCGAAAACGAGCCATTTTGACATAGGTTGTCGCGCGTTCTCTGGAAAGCAATCCTTGTTTTTCGAGTGTGCGAATGCATTCGCCACTGTCAGTCGCGACCTTCAAGCGCAACCGCGCACAGATGTGCTGGGCGATGTCAATCATCGCTTGCACGGCGGTCTGCAATCGGTACTTGGCAGCATCTTTTAGGTCGGCGTCCAAAACGAAATCTTCAAAGGTCTTGCCGCGCTGCGCCGTTGCCGTGCCATCGGCTTGCGAACCGAACAGAAAAACGCCGAGCACGTGCGGATCGCCCGCGAAAACTTTATTGAGCGCGGGCAGTTTTTGTTTGAGGAGGCGCGCGAGATTCCGTTTCATCGTCGCCATTAAATCATCCCACTTTCCGCGCGTCAACGCGCGGCTCGATCATGCCGTGCGCCAGCCACCACGTGAGTACGGAAATCGCGAGCGCATAGTTGCGATTATAGTTTTGTTTGTTCAAAGTGTTGTTTCAAGATTTCCGCAAGCGTAGGTTGTCCGATCTCTTGCAATTCATATCGCACGCGGTCACTGGGATGATGGATGTGAATCACGTGTCGCAGATCAATTGGCGTCGCGATGAGCACGCGATCCACCGGCGCGGCGTTGATCGTCGCTTCGAGTTCGCGGATTTGTTGCTCGCCGTAGCCCATCGCCGGCAGGACCGCACCGGTCGTCGGATACTTGGCAAACGTCTCGCGCAATGAGCCGACCGCGTACGGGCGCGGGTCAATGATTTCGCGCGCGCCGAATTTTTGCGCGGCGACGACGCCCGCGCCGAACGCCATGCCGCCGTGTGTCAAGGTGGGACCATCCTCGACGACGAGCACGCGTTTGCCGCGAATCTGCATCGGGTTTTCGACAAAGACCGGCGAGGCGGCTTCGACGACCACCGCGTTTGGATTCGCGGCTTGGATGTTGACGCGGACATGATGAATGCCTTCGGGTGTGGCGGTGTCAATCTTGTTGATGACGACGACATCCGCCATTCGCAAATTCGTTTCGCCAGGATGATACGTCAGTTCGTGTCCCGCGCGATGCGGATCGGCGACGACGATCAGCAAATCGGGTTGATAGAACGAAAAATCATTGTTGCCGCCGTCCCACAAGATCACGTCTGCTTCGGTTTCGGCTTGGCGCAGAATTTTTTCGTAATCCACGCCGGCGTACACAACCGTCCCGCGCGAAATGTGCGGCTCGTACTCCTCGCGTTCTTCAATCGTCGTCTGGTGCGCGTCGAGATCGGCGAACGTCGCAAAGCGTTGCACGGCTTGTTTGACCAAATCGCCGTAGGGCATTGGGTGGCGAATTGCAACGACGCGTTTGCCCAGCGCCGCGAGCGCGTGCGCGACCGCGCGCGTCGTTTGCGATTTGCCGCACCCGGTTCGCACTGCACACACGGCGATGACGGGCTTGACAGATTTGAGCATCGTTGCGCGCGGACCGAGCAAACGAAAATCCGCGCCCGCCGCGAGCGCGACCGACGCGCGGTGCATCACCGTTTCGTGCGACACGTCGCTGTACGCAAAGATAACTTGCGCCACGTCATGTTCGCGCACGAGTCGCGGCAAATCGGCTTCGGGAAAAATCGGAATGCCGTTCGGATAAAGTACACCCGCGAGCGCGGGAGGATACACGCGTCCTTCGATGTTTGGAATCTGGGTCGCGGTGAACGCGACGACGTGGTACGCCGGGTTATCGCGATAGTAGACGTTAAAGTTGTGAAAGTCGCGTCCTGCCGCGCCCATGATGAGCGTGTTGATTTTGGTCATGCGTTGCTCCTCCGAATCGGCAAGTTGGAAACTTGCCCTACGATAAAGAAAAGCGCAGTTGCTCTGCGCCCTCTTTATGCTCAGACTTGTTCGTCTTCTTCAAGCGGTTCGTCGAGCGGTACGCGCAAGCGTTGCAGCGCGCGCGTGGCTTGCGCGTGGTCGGGTTGCGCGAGTCGCGCGCGCCGATACGCCAATATCGCGTCCTCCTCGCGCTCCTCGCGTTCGTACGCATCGCCGATGCGAAACCACGCATCCACATCCTGCTCGACCAACCCGCCCATTTCTAACGCGGCGGCGGCTTCATCCCATTTTTCTTGATGGAGGTAAATGTCCGCGAGCATGTGCGCGGCTTGGCTGTCGCCGGGCGCGACATTCAACGCTTGGCGCAGCTGATTGATCGCTTCGTCTACGTCGTCGGCTTGCCAACAAATCTCGGCGAGTTCGCGTCGCATCTCGATGTCGAACGGTTCGAGTTGAATGGCTTGTTTGATCTCGGCAATCGCGTTGGCGGTGTTGTCCTCATCCGCATACGCGACGCCGAGGTTGTAATGCGCGCCAGCGTGATTCGGATCCCAGTCGAGCGCCTTCAGCCATTCTGCGATGGCTTGGTCGCGATTGCCTTGCTCCTCGAACGTGTTGCCGCGTTTGAAATGCTCTTCGGCGTCGGTCTGCTCTTTTGTCGTTGGCGTTGATTTGCGATTGATTTCGTTCATCATCGCTTTGGCTTGCGCGTCATCCGGCGCGAACAGCAAAACCTGGTTGAGTTGCTTGACCGCGTCTGACACGAGACCTTCGGCGAAATAGGTGTCGGCAAGCTCGCGCCGCGCGTCCAGGTCGTTCGGATCGAGTTGGAGCACTCGACGGAATTCTTCGATTGCCCAATCGTTGCGACCCTGGTCGGCGTAAGCGATGCCCAGGTTGTAATGCGCTTCGATGAAGGCGGGCGCAAGTTCGGTGGCTTGTTCCCATTCGGCAATCGCGCTGTCGTGTTCGCCCGCTTCATCCAATTGATTGCCGCGCGCGAAATGGTCTTCCGCGATGCGATGGAGATCGGTTTGGATCGTGTCGAGTTTGGCGAGTGTCTCGGCGTCGTTGGGCGTATTTTCCAAGATGAGTTGGAGTTGCTCGGCGGCGTCTTCAAAACGCTTCTCATTGATAAAGATTTCAGCCAGCTCGCGCCGCGCGTCTTGGTCGGACGGATCGAGTTGCAAGACCGCGTTGAATTCCTTGATCGCCAATTCGGATTGACCGTCTTTGGCGTACGCGAGTCCCAGGTTGAAGCGCACGTTGTCGAATTGGGGCGCGATGGCGAGCGCGGCGCGCCACTCGGCAATCGCGCCTTTGAAATTGTCGCGATCGAACAATTGATTCCCGCGTTCAAAATGTTCTTGCGCTTGCCGAGAAGGATTGCTCATGCGTGTTTCATGCTCCGTAGTTCGCCGGCGGGATGTTCTTGGAGATAACCGCCGAGCACGCCGTTGACGAAACGCGGCGCATTATCACTACCGAACGTTTTGGCGAGTTCGACCGCTTCGTTCACCGCGACCTTGATCGGCACGTCCTCGACGTACTGCAATTCGTACAGTGCGAGGCGGAGAATGTTGCGATCCACGATCGCGAGCTGGTCCACGGGCCATTCGGGCGCGTGCTTGGCGATGATGCCGTCCAAGCGCGCGGTGTGCTCGATCACCCCGCGCACGAGCGTCTGCGCGAACTCCGCGCCGTCCGCGACCAGGTTTTCTTCTTCGACGAGCCGCGCGAGAATATCTTGCGCGTTGTGTCCGACGCTGTCTACTTCAAAAAGTGTTTGCAGGGCGATTGCCCGCGCCTGTCGGCGAATTTTCACAGTCATCCTCTAGTTTGTTTTATCCGCGCTGCGATCCATCACGTCTTGAACGTGGATGTTGATCTCGCGGACGGGCATGCCAACCACGTCTTGAATGGCGCGTCCGATTTCGCGTTGCAACGCGTGACCCAGGGTTACGAGATGCGTCTCCGGTTCGGAGACGATGTACAGATCAATCGTCACGGCATCGTCGGTCAATTCGAGGCGAATGCCTTCGCTGGCTTTGCCGCTGAACAAGCGCTGGACGCTGTTGGGATGATCGGACGAGAGCCGCGCGACGCCAGGCGTGGCGAGCGCGGACAAACGCACCAATTGAATAAGCACTTCGGGTGAAACCGTCACTTTGCCGAGAGATTCTTCCATCATAACTCCATTAGGAATTTCAGATTTCAGATTGCAGATTGCAGATTGGAAATCGTCAAAATCTGCAATCTGAAATCTGCAATCTGAAATTAACTACGTGATTCCGCCATCCACGCACAACACTTGCCCTGTGATGTAACTCGCGTCGTCGGAGGCGAGGAACGCGACCGCGTTCGCCACTTCGTCCACCGTGCCCATTCTGCCGAGCGCGGTGAACTTGACGATCCCGTCCTTGATCTCTTGCGGCAGAACGTTCGTGAGATCGGTCGGGATGTAGCCGGGCGCAACCGCGTTCACGATGATATTTTTCGCGCCGTACTCTTTCGCCATCGCCTTGGTAAAGCCGATGATGCCGGCTTTGGACGCCGAGTAATTTGTCTGACCTGGATTGCCGACGACGCCGGCAATCGAGGTGATGTTGATAATACGTCCGTACTTTTGCTTCATCATTTGGCGGAGTACGGCTTTACTGCAATTGAACACGCTCTTCAAGTTGGTCTGGATGACGGAATCGAATTCGTCTTCCTTCATCAACGCGAGCAGATTGTCGCGCGTCGTGCCGGCGTTGTTGACGAGAATGTCGAGCCGCCCGAACGCCTCGGTCGTCGCCTTGATGACGCTTTGCGCGACGGCGAACTGGGACACGTCGCCCGCGACGGCGACCGCTTCGCCGCCGCTCTGATTGATCTCGGCAACGAGTTGATTCGCGGCGTCCGCGTTCTTGTTATAGTTTACCACAATTTTTGCGCCTTGCGCTGCGAGTTTGAGCGCAATCGCGCGACCGATGCCGCGCGATGCGCCGGTGACAAGCGCGACTTTGCCGTTGAGGTTGATCATTTCGGGATGCTCCTATGCGATTCTTGAGTGAACTGATGGCGTACTGAATTTAGCGAGCGGAAAAGTGATAGCACGCCGGATTCGTTTGCGTTGCCGCGCGATTTGTTCAAGGCGTTTGTAGACCGGCGCGTCGAAATACTTTTCGCCGCATTTCGCACAGACCCAGGTCGGTACGTTTTCGACGTAGATGGTCTCGCCCTTGAAACGAAATGGCACCAAGACATGTTGCATTTCCAGATTGCCGTCACAGTATTCGCATTGTTCTGTTTTCATTTCCTTCTATCCTTCGATATTTCATCGTTGGCGTGCGCGCTAATCCGATAGTTCTGATTTCGAATAGCGCGACGAATCTTTTGAAGCGGGTTCTTTTTTGCTCCGGCGCGTGATGTTGGTGAATGTATTTTGCGACGATCTCGTTCACGATGTTTGCGGTGTGCATTGTGGACGGCTTGCCTGGGTCAACGAAGCATATTCTTCGGGATACTCCATCCCAAAGCGCGCACACAATGCTGAAACATCCTTGAAATCGCTCTCGCGCAGTTTATAGCCGGTGTGGAAACTTAGCATGTACTCGACCGAGATACACTTGACCGTGTGTCCATCCACTACGCCGATGCCAGTCAGCGAACCGGCGGGGTACATCACGCCTTTTTCCGGTGGTCCATAAAGACCGTTTCCCTCGGCATCAAGCGTAACCGCGTGCACATCTACCAGACGACCATTGTTATCACCCAGGACAAAATTCCAGGGACTGGTATCATCTCGCGGCATATCGTGATAACCTTGCGACTCGAGCAACTCGCGTAGTTTTGGTACGTCCTTGTGTTGGGCAACAATGTCTACGTCGCTATGAGAACGTGTCTGTTCGCCGAGCAAGGCATCTACTCCCCAGCCGCCATCGAGCCAGACCTCTATGCCAAGACTATTCAGTTGGGTGTACAGGTCAACGACATCGGTGATATTCATGTGCGGTGCGTGTGTTCCTTGCAGTCTTCCTTGTCACGCGCGTAGCAACGTAGAAACTGCAATGTCCTCGTCCACATCTTCCCAGTGGATTCCGATTCCCTTCGCGATGAGTCGCCAATTCTTCCGTTGCTTTGACGTTGCATCCCGGAGGCGCGGGAACCATTCCAGAGGCGCGGATATTTCGCGTCCGTCCGAAAGAGCAACGATGAGCGAGTCGTCAGTAAATCGGACATTGAGCGCGAGAACATTTTTCAAAACAGTAGGTATAGGTTTGCCCTTGTGCATTAAATCTCGACTTTTACTAACAGCTAGTGTCCGAGTCGTGCGCGGACGCGCGCGTGTTACACGATGTTGTCCCGCGCGGAAATCAAGACGCTTAGTTTGCGCTACTTGCCCAGGCGTCAATCTCGACTTTGTAGATGGGGCTGGCAAGCGCCGCGACGTACAACAGAGTCATGCAAGGTTTATGCCCTTTCAGCTTGGATGCGATCAATTCTCGTCGCCGCGTCGCATCCATCTCGCCCACCAGATAGAGCGTGAGTTTCAGAATATCTTGAACATCCATATTTGCGGCTTGAAGATTACGGCAAAGATTTTCTAACGCAATTTCTAGTTGTTCGATTGGATCGTCTGGCACTGTGCCATCTTCTTTTCTACCAACTTGCCCCGAAAGTACCAACAGGCGTTCAGGTCCCCTGACTTCTATTTGATGAGTATAGGATGCGGCGATGGGCTGATGCACATTGGAAGGATTTCGATACTCTTTCATATTTCACATTCCTTTTAGGGATGTCGAGTGGGATGGAACGCTACAGTTGCACGCTGTGTTAGGCGGTGCCCTTCACCGCCCACGCTCTGGCAATAAGGGAAATTGTAACTGCTCAGGCATAACCAAACTTGGACGACTCTTGTATTGCAAAGCATACATTCATCAGGCATACTGTAGACAATGACACCGTCCCCATTACCTACTGACGAACAAATCCGTGCGGCATACCAGCAAGGCGAAGAAAC
>JACRBM010000092.1 GCA_016219275.1 Chloroflexota bacterium | reverse complement strand
TTTGCCTTCGCAGTCGGTTGCGGCGGTGGGTTGGTCGGCTTTGCCTTCACAGTCGGTTGCGGCGGTGGGTTGGTCGGCTTTGCCTTCGCAGTCGGTTGCGGCGGTGGGTTGGTCGGCTTTGCCTTCACAGTCGGTTGCGGTGGTGGATTGGTCGGTTGTGGTTTCGCGGTTGGCTGCGGCGGTGGATTGGTCGGTTGTGGTTTCGCGGTTGGCTGCGGCGGTGGATTGGTCGGTTGTGGTTTCGCGGTTGGCTGCGGTGGTGGATTGGTCGGTTGTGGTTTCGCGGTTGGTTGTGATGGTGGATTGGTCGGTTGTGGTTTCGCGGTTGGTTGTGGTGGTGGATTGGTCGGTTGTGGTTTCGCGGTTGGCTGCAGTAATGAATTTGTTGGATTCGCCTGCGCGGTTGGTTGTGGTAGTGCACCGGTTGGTTTCACAGTAGGTTGCACTGTGCTAGCTGACTCTGCCGTTGGTTCTGGTGTTAACTGCGACAACGAGCTTAAGGTCGGTGTAACCAACTCATTTACAGTGGGCACCGAAATCGGTGTGGATTGTACTTGTATTCGTTGCGATTGCCCTTTCGATTCGAATTGTGATTTTGGTGTAGATTGCCCAAGTTGTGAAAATTCCGTCGCTTGCGGCACGACTTGATCTGTTAGCAGATTTGGCATTACACTTGGCAATGCCGCATTCGGCAGGACATCTATTGAGGAAACTCCTGCTGATGCGTCAACGACGGGAACAACAAAAGATGGCACAGCGCGATTCTCTGGAGTGCCTTGTGTTTTCGGTGTTGGTATCTTAGTCGGAGTTGTCGGTGTGTTGGGCAGCCCAAGAGCAGGCGTCAGCGCCTTGTATCGCTCCGGCATCTCTCCGGCATCTATGGTTGGCTGTGAGACCGGTCCTTGCTCAATTCGTTTCGCGAGTTGTTCCAGTCTGGCGGCTTGCCACAGAAGCAACATGACCAGCACGACTTGGATCAAAATTGGAATGGCTCTAAGCATGTTTTGGATTGTCAACACATTGCGATATTGGAAGGACGATTGGCGCGGACGGAGACGCTCAGGAGGATGTGAAGGCGCCGGGGCGCGGAGACGCGCAGGAATGGCAAATGCTCTTTCTAATGTCGAGAACGGAACTTGGACGCTGTCATCGTTGCGAAAGATATTTGCCAGAATGTCCCACTTGAGCTCGAGATCGGAATCGGAATCGAAATCGTCCACGTTTCCCGCGTAGGTAGGCGAACTTGATGCGCGTTTTACAATTGAAACTCAAATTCGTCTACGAGAATGCGAAGCATTTTCATAAAACATCGCCGACGAGTGGGTCCAATGCTTCCGATAGGAATTCCTAGTCGGACAGCGATATCGCGATAAGAACTAGGATTATCATTTAGAAACAACAACGATAGCAATGTGCGACACGGTACATCGAGCGCGGCGAGCGCGGCGTGAACAATGTGCTGTTTCTCTAGCCGCTCTACAATTTCGCTGGGTGAATCGCCGGCGTCAACACTTTCCTCATTCAGGTTGGCAATGTTGGAAATTTTCCTCTGCAAGATCAAAAATGGAATACTAGACATTATCGGGAATAAGACATCTCTCGCCAAGCCGCCAAGAACGCCAATCTTTTTCAAGATGATACTTTGCGTGCTTTGCATCTTGGCGAGAGGCAAAGTTGTTTCCGAAAGTCTACTATATACCAAACGGGCATAACGCGAAACGAGTTTCCTCCATGCACTATTGTTGCCGCCCAGACATTCCGCAACCAATTCGGAATCGTTTTCCATCCTAGCTCCGCCGGGCAGTATCTTCCAGCTACCGTTTCGCAATCATAATCTCGTCCTATTTTGCCGGGTTGATCGGGTCAATTCCGTTAGCATGTTTATCCTATCACCTTCCGGCGCTTGTGTCAAGCAAAAAGTAAAAATAAATAAACCTTGCGAATTCACGCGTTCTTGAGTAAAATACCCCCCGCAAGGAGGTGGCAATGTTGCGCGCCCATACCCACATCGTCGTGATTCTTTTTATTTTGTCCGTTGCAATCCTATCTAGTGCTTGTGCGCGAATTCCGATTCCAACTGTCGCGCCGACCCAGCCGCCTCCGACCGCGACGCCGATCCCGCCGACCGTCACGCCGACGCCGGTGACGCCGACCGCCACACCCACGCTCGTCCCGCCAACGCCAACCGCCGCGCCCTTTATCTTTTCGAGTAGCGCGTTCACCGATGGCGCGCTGCTTGCCGCCAAGTACACGTGCGATGGGGAGAATATTTCGCCACCACTCACGTGGATCGGCGTGCCGCGCAACGCGCAGAGTTTGGTGCTGATGATGGAAGACCCGGATGCGGTCGTGACGACATTTACACATTGGATCGTGTTCGACGTTCCGCCAACCACCACCGGTTTGATCGAAAACGTGAAAGGCGTCGGCAAAGGTGGATCGAACAGCGCGAAACGGAACACGTACGTTGGTCCGTGTCCACCCTCCGGCATTCATCGTTTCATCTTCCAACTCTTCGCGCTCGACGTTGAAACACTCGGCTTGAACGAGGGCGCGTCGCGAGCGGACATTGAAAAAGCGATGACCGGGCGCGTGCTCGCGAAACTTGTCATCACCGGACTCTATGGCAAAAAATAGTGCGGAGGCGCAATGAAGATTGCATTAGACGCGATGGGCAGTGACGCGCGCCCCGCGCCGGATGTCGCCGGCGCAGTGCTCGCGGCGCGCGAGTTTGGCGTGACGATTCTCCTCGTCGGCGATGAAAACAAAATCAAAGCAGAACTTGGCAAGCACGCGACCCAGGGTCTGGATTTGCATGTCGTTCACGCGCCGACCGAAATCGGCATGACCGAGCACGTCGAAGCAGTCAAAGCGAAAAAAGATGCTTCGATGAACATCGCGGTAAAATTGGTGCGGCAAAAAGAAGCGGACGCCTTTGTCACGATGGGCAATTCGGGCGCGGCGATGGCGGCGGCATTGCTGGGTCTGGGTCGCATCAAGGGCATCGAGCGCCCCGCGTTCGCCGCCATCGTTCCATCCGAAAATACGCAGACGCTGTGTCTCGACATCGGCGCGAACGCGGAAGTGAAACCAGAGTATCTGTACCAATTTGCATTGATGGGTTCGATCTATATGGAAAAAGTAATCGGCGTGCCCAACCCGCGCGTCGCGCTGCTCTCGAACGGCGAAGAGGAAGGCAAAGGGACGATGGCGGTGCGCGAGGCGTACACGTTGCTCAAGCAGAGTAAACTCAACTTCATCGGCAATGCCGAAGGCAGACACGTCCTGCGCGGTTATGCGGATGTCGTTGTCAGCGATGGGTTTGCCGGCAACGTGATGATCAAAACGATGGAAGGCACCGCCGAAGTCCTGGTTGATTTCATCAAATCCGAAATCAAGCGCCGTCCTCTCGCCGTGTTGGGCGGCTTGCTCGCTAAACCCGCGTTCGACGCGCTCAAACGCCGGCTCGATTACGCGGAAATCGGCGGCGCGCCGGTGCTGGGTGTGGACGGCGTCACGATTATTGGACACGGACGTTCGAACGCCAAAGCCGTCAAGAACGCGATTCGCGCGGCGCGACTCGCCGTCGCGCAAAATATGCTCGACGCGATTCGCGCGGGGTTGGAATTTAAATAGTTCTTGTTGGAAAATTCAGTTTTGAGCATGACGTTTGCGGTGCCGCCGCTTGTGCAGTGTTCGGGCAATGACGACCAAGTTAGCGACCAAGATGCCCCAGCCGACCCAGCGCTCAAAGCCATCCGCGCCGTGATACGG